>CAYIBG010000001.1:0-21807 GCA_964361365.1 uncultured Ignavibacteriaceae bacterium
ACTGTTAGTGAAGAAGGTGTGGTGAGGGGAGAAAAGAAGAAGGCGAGAATTGGGGTAGTTGTGTCGGGAATGTCTTGGAAGGCTAGTCTTGCATTGGAGTATGCCAGATTGAACCAGGCAAACTCGGTCACAATGAGGTTCCAACCTATGCCTGTTTTGTGGTTGATTCCCAGAATCACTTTAGGGGAGGGAAGGGGTCTTGACACGAATGCATTTTTTTTGCATACTTACTTCGTATACAAATTAATTGCATGCTAATGTTATGTATACCCGACAATCTCAAAAGACAAAAGAAAATCAACAGATGTGGACATTGGACAAAAGCCTGGGGTTCTTAACAACGCGAACAGCCCGGAGTATGAAAAGAGTGCTTGACGCCAAGTTAGCCGATTACGGACTTACGGCTACGCAATACATTGTGCTCGTCCGGTTGTGGGAGGAAGACGGAATTCCACAGACACAGCTTGGCGAACCTCTTTACCTTGACAATCCCACAATCACCGGAATAATAGATCGAATGGAGCGGGATGGGTTGTTGGAGCGGAGGCGGGATGGCGATGATCGGCGCGTTGTTAATGTCTACTTGACAGAGAAGGGTAGGGGGTTCCGCGGAAAGGTTGGCAAGCTCGCTGAACAGACTGATGCCGAAGCTTGGGAAGGATTCAGCGAGTCACAAAAGAATGAACTGCTCGATCAGCTCAATCGAATCTGGAAAAAAATGAATGAAGGACTCGGCTGAGAACGGCATCTTTCGAGTGCCGGCGAATATCAATCAAATGGGGCCGGCAGTTTTGCGGGACAAGACGAAAAAGATCGTCTTTCTTTCCGGCACGCGAACGCCGTTCGGTCGTGTGGGTGGAAGCTTGAGCAGGTTTTCTCCAATTGATCTCGGAGCAAAAGCTGCACGTGCAGCCATCGAACAGGCAAAACTGACTGACCGCGCCGAAGTTATCGACGCGGCGATTTTCGGTAACGGCATGCATACAAGCATCGATTCACACTATGGTGCGCGTCATGTTGCGTTGAAAGCGGGCCTGTCTTACTTTTCAACCGCCCTCACGGTGAATCGCATATGCTGGTCAGGGGGCGAGGCGATCGTGACTGGCGCCAAGGAACTCCTCGCCGGTGAAGCTGAAGTTGTACTCGTTGGGGGATATGAAAGCACATCACAGTCTCCGATGGTTGTTTACGGCGTCGCATTCGGCTTTCCCTATATGTCTGGTCCGAACGCGCTCTTTCTCTTCAAAGATGGACTGAACGATACTTTCATCAACACAGATATGATGGGAACGGCAGAGAATATTGCCCGCCTCTACGGCATTACCCGCAAGGAAGCAGATGAGTTCGCCTATGCATCTCAAATGAAAGTAAAAGATGCCAGGGAAAAGTGCCGCCTCAGCCGGGAGATTACACCAGTGACGCTTACAGAAGGACGAACGGAAAAAACGTTCTGCGAGGATGAGAATCCGCGACCTGATACAACAGTCGAAGGATTATCTCATATTCGGCCTGTGAAACCGGACGGTATCCACACGGGCGGAAACTCATCCGGCATCGTAGACGGCGCAGCAGCCCTCGTGATGACGACCTCCGGAAAAGCCAAAGAACTCGGTGTCGAACCAATAGGGGAGCTGTTGTCATGGGGCACTGCTGGCGTGGACCCTCACTATATGGGAATCGGTCCCGTGCCGGCTTCTGAAATTGCGTTGAAGCGAGCCGGTCTTACATGGAAAGACATGAAACACATCGAGATCAACGAAGCGTTTGCAGGCCAGTACATTGCGGTGGAACGTGAGCTGAATCTTGATCGATCGAAGGTCAATACCAACGGGGGAGCCATTGCCCTGGGCCATCCCCTGGGGGCGACGGGTGCCCGATTGACAATCTCGCTTTTGAAACTCGGCGGCCTGGGACTTGCGGCCGCGTGCATTGGCGGAGGGCAGGGAGGCGCCTTGATCGTCGAAGGCTACTGAGCGGGCGGTAAGAACTAAGTCTCCGGCTGTCGGTATTCGAGACTAAACCTGGCAACCTTGCAGGACTTGGGAGCTTTGAATTCCAAGATGAATGCGACCTGGGACAACATAGAGCTTCTGGTCGTTGGTGCCGGTACAATGGGCTCAAGCCTTGCCCAAAACTACGCACAAAACGGTTTCAATGTTGGAATGCTCGATGTTTCAGACGAAGCTCTTGCGAGGGGCTTCCGGACGATCGACAGCGAGCTCGCGCAGGCACGCGGAAAGATATTTTCACCAAAGCAAGCGGACCTGATCCGGTCCCGGATCATCGGCGGGACAGAGTACGAAAAGTCTTGCCGGGGTCGATCGCTGCAGCTTGTCATCGAAGCAGCCACTGAGAACATCAAGACCAAAGAATCGGTCTTCCGCTGTCTGGACGAATTCACCGATTCGCATGTTGTTCTTGCCACAAACTCTTCCTCACTCGATACCAACATTCTCGCCCGAGCGACCCGGCGACCGGACAAAGTCGTCTGGATGCACTATTTCTATCTCCCGCATAAGAATCGCGCCGCAGAGTACGCCGGAACCAACACAACGTCTGAAGATGCAAAACGAGTTGCACGGAAGTACCTGAAACTCGGCGGCAAAATCCCTACGTTTATCCGCGGTAGCCGGAAAGGAGGCGTAGCGGACATTATCTTTGTCGCCTTACTTCTGGAAGCGACGCGCATGGTCGAGGAAGGCTATGCCCTAGCTGCCATTGAAGAGGCGGGGAAAAAAGCCTACGACATTCCGTCCGGCTTCCTTGAACTCATGGATGTCACAGGCCTGCCTATCGGGTTTTACTCCATGCGGTCATTCTCCGACGCGTCCAATCCCGAGGACGCACTCTTCAAGGCCTACGGCGATTTCTTCCAACCACGCAAGAACTACGGCGATCTTGTGCGGGAACTGGAGCAGGCATCAGACAAGTCGGCTGTACGCTGGATTCGCAATGGCACTCTTCTTTCGACCTTGCCCGATCTGGGCGTCATTCAAGAACTTGTTGACCGCTTTCTCGCGATTGGCTTCGTCACTGCCACGGAATGTGTAAATGCCGGCCTGATCACCCCCGAAGATCTCGAGTTGCTGACGCAGAATGCCTTCCTCTGGCGAAAAGGTCCCTTCACCATCATGAATGCGCTGGGAACAGCAAAGCTTCGTCAGATTATCAGTGCTCGCTCCAAGATTGCTGATAAACTCCGACACGAGCTTCCCATTTCTCCCACACTTCGTAGCGCAATGGATGCTGGGAGCTTCACGCTCTGTTTTCCCAGAGTCTCAAGCGAAAAGGAACTTGGTGGTGCCGTCAGACGCATCACGCTCTCCAACCCCCGCGCCGCAAACGCAATGGATAATAAGATCTTTGAGCAGCTGAAACGGAAATTCAACGAGGCCAATGAGGATGAAGCGTGCAGGGTGATCATTTTC
This sequence comes from uncultured Ignavibacteriaceae bacterium, assembly GCA_964361365.1. Lineage (GTDB taxonomy): Bacteria > Bacteroidota > Ignavibacteria > UBA10030 > UBA10030 > JANOGR01. Next base: position 3,429 of record CAYIBG010000001.1, read on the forward strand.
GATACCGCACCCATCAAGACGTTCATCGCCGGTGCACACATTCCTGACTTCATCGAGCGGATCAAAGCCAAGGATTTTGGAGCCATCGAACGGGAAACGCGGGAATGGCAGCATGTGATCTTTCGGGTGATGACCGGAACGCCAAAACCCAAGATCGCAATTGTGGACGGGCAGGCATTCGGTGGCGGCGTTGAACTGGCATGTGCATTTGCATTAGACCCAAACTCCGTCGTTCTCATCTCTAACCGAACTTCGTTTTCCCTCCCTGAAACGCGCCTCGGCATCTACCCTGGCCTGTGGGGAACACTGACGCTGGCGCAGCTCATATTCGAAAAAACAGGTGATGCGGAAGCCGCTGTCGCTCTCTCTCGGTACTACATTCTTACGGGCGGCGCCGCCACTTCTTCGCCACAGATGATCTTTCAGCTTGGCTGCGCTGATGCCATTGTGCCCCAGCATCGACGGGATGATGCTGCGGAGACTATTGCCAGGGCGATCATCCAAAACAACGGGAGGATCCTTTCCCCGGAACAACTTGACACGTTGACGTTCGACCGGTTGCCAGTCGATCTGTCCGCCGACGAGAAACGTGAGTGGCAAATTGCAAAGGACTTATTCAGCCAGGCCGACCTTCTTCCAACGCTGTCTGCACAGGCAAGGGGCTATCTTCCGGTTTGGTTTACGGGCGACATGAAATCGGCCGCCCAACGAACGCTGAGACGTGTTGCAGGCAATTCGCCGAACGCGGTGTGGGTAGCCGACCATTTGATTTCACATGGATTCGAAGGTTATCTGAACGGAATCGATAACGACGCGCTTGCTGAGTTTGAACTCAGTCACCACCTGCGTCAAGTCTTCGAGCATCCCGATGCCCTCATTGGTCTTGAAGCAATGGTGCAGGGAAGATCCCCCGAGTTCAGGAGACGATACCCGATGTAGGTAAATGCAGACACCATGAGGAATATTTATGGCGACTCATCATGACATGATTCAAGGAAGGGTTCACAAATACGGCGACAACATTGACACCGACGTCATCATACCGGCTCGATATTGCACGGCGTTCACCGAACGAGAGCTGGCGCCGCATTGTCTGGAAGATCTCGACCTGGACTTTGTGAAGAAGGTGCAGCCGGGCGACATCATTGTTGCCGGAAGAAACTTTGGTTGTGGCAGTTCGCGCGAAAATGCTCCCATCGCAATCAAAGGAGCTGGAGTGTCGTGTGTGATTGCAAAGTCTTTTGCGCGGATCTTCTACCGTAACAGCATCAACATAGGCTTGCCCATTCTAGAGTCAGACGAAGCGGTCGACGATGCGATGCCCGGTGATCAGCTTGTCGTTGATCTTGCCAACGGCACAGTCAAGAACGTGACACAATCGAAATCCTATCAGGTTCCTCCCTTCCCCGACATCATTCAGCAAATCATCAAACTCGGCGGCATGGTGGAGTTTTCAAAGCGGAGGATCGCGGAAAGGAAGGGTGGCTTGCGACCATCAAGTACGGATAACAGATGACAAGCATGGCAGCAATATCGATGGGGATTGTACTCAATTTGAAATTCAAGGAAAGGGTACGGTCATGATACCGCAACATCAAGAGTTGATATACGATTGGAACAAGGGTGGGCTCGCCGATCTCAAAGGCGTCGTCCATATTGAGTTCGATGACGAGACTCTTCGCGACGGGCTGCAATCTCCGTCCGTCACTGACCCAACGATCGACCAGAAAATCAAGATCCTCCACTTGATGGAAGACCTTGGCATCCATTCTGCAAATATCGGACTTCCTGGCGCTGGATCACGTGCATACAACGATACGCTCGAGCTGGCAAAGGAAATTGCTCGCTGCAAAATGAAGATCCAACCCAACTGTGCAGCGCGCACCGTGATCGCCGACATCGACCCCGTTATTGACATTTCCCAAAAAGCCGGCGTCCCCATTGAAGTTGCAACGTTCGTTGGCTCCAGTCCTATCCGTCAATACGTTGAAGGGTGGACAATCGACACGGTCTTGAAACTCACCGAAACAGCGGTCAGTTATGTCGTCGACCACGGGCTGCCGAGTATGTACGTCACTGAAGATACAACGCGATCACATCCAGACGATCTTGAAAAGCTTTACACAACTGCTATCAATCGCGGCGCGAAACGAGTCGTTATTGCCGACACCGTTGGTCACACCACGAGAACGGGTGCAGTCAACATTGTTCGCTTTATCAAGGATGTGATCGAAAACTTGGGTGAGGACGTGAAGATCGACTGGCACGGACACAACGATCGCGGCTTTGCACTCGCTTCAACGCTTGCCGCAGTTCGGGCGGGAGTCGACCGGGTACATGCGTGCGCTCTCGGCATCGGCGAACGCTGTGGCAATACGTCAATGGATTTACTGCTAGTGAACCTCAAGTTGTGGGGGATTATCGATAACGACCTTTCAAAACTGAATGAATACTGCCGGTTAGTTGCCGAGGCTACGCACACGCCTGTTCCGTTTAACTATCCTGTTACCGGGCCTGATGCCTTCCGGACTGCGACTGGTGTTCACGCCGCCGCTGTCATCAAGGCATTGAAAACCGGCAACGACTGGTTGGCCGATATGATCTATTCCGCTATTCCTGCCCACATGGTTGGGCGCAAACAGAGAATTGATATCGGTCCGCTCAGCGGAGAATCGAACGTCATCTACTGGCTGAACGATCATGGGTTTGCACTTCAAGACGGCATGGTTCAAAAGATTTTTGACTACGCTAAACACTCAAGCAAGCTATTGACTGATGATGAAATCGAAACATTCATTGAAACCGAAATAACGAAGAGCAAACGATGACACTCGACTGGCTTCCACGCGACGATCAACTGAAAGATCATGACCTCTGGGGCAACGAGTTCTTGGGAACCGAACCGCCCTGCACCATGTACGAGCTTCGTCCTATGCTCGATAACGAAGGAAAGGCAGCTTCCGGTCTCTACGCTGCCTGGATCACGCTCAACAACCCGGCCCAGCATAACTCCTACACCACCAAGATGGTGAAAGGAGTGATCGCGGGGTTCCACAAAGCTTCCATGGATCGGCGGGTTGTCGCGGTGGTATTTACTGCGGTTGGGGACAGAGCGTTCTGTACAGGCGGGAACACAAAAGAGTACGCCGAATACTACGCGCGCCGGCCGCAAGAGTATGGCATGTACATGGATTTGTTCATCGCGATGGTCGATGCGATACTGAATTGCAAGAAACCGACAATCTGTCGCGTCAACGGAATGCGAATTGCCGGCGGGCAGGAAATAGGAACTGCGTGCGACCTTTCCATTTCAGCAGACACCGCAGTATTCGGCCAAGCTGGGCCAAGACACGGCTCCTCTCCCGATGGGGGAGCGACAGACTTTCTTCCATTCTTTCTTGGCATTGAAGAAGCCATGTGGAGCTGCACCTCCTGCGAGATGTGGAGCGCCTACAAGATGAAACGACTGGGCTTGATTACCAAAGCCGTGCCGGTACTGAAAGATGGCGAGACCTTCAAACGCAATCCTGCTGTCATTACTGATCGGTACGTTGAGGATGGGGAAATCGTCTATGGTGAGTTCGTGACAGGCGAGAAGTTCAAGCAATCTCGCGCTGAAGTCGAAAAGCTCTCCACGGATTTCACGCAGCTCGATGGGGCTGTGAACGACATCGTCTGGCGTTTCACGAACTTGATGCCCGGCTGTTTGATGAAGGCGATCGACGGCATCCGGATGAAGAAAAAATACTACTGGGATCAGGCAAAGATACCCAATCGCCACTGGCTGGCGGCGAACATGGCGACCGAAGGATTCCTTGGTTTTACCGCGTTCAACACTCGAAAACTAACGGGGAAGGATGTGATAGACTTTGTGAAGTACAGACAGTTGCTGGCAGACGGTGCCGAATTCAATGAAAAGATGATTGAAGACGTGTTACCAAGGAGGAAGTGAACACGTCGTTCATTCGATATGGATGGAGTTAACGCGAAAGAGATCAGGAAAATGGAACTTGAGGGAAGAATTGCTCTTGTCACCGGCGGCTCGTTGGGCATTGGCCGGGCCACGGTTCTTGCGTTGGCGCGGGAGGGTGCAGACGTTGCTTTCACTTACTATGGGTTTCGACATCGTGTCGATGAAGCGCAGGAGGTTGTAGCTGATGTTCAGAAGCTCGGTCGACGATGTGTGGCGGTTGAGTCAGATGTGTCAAGGTTCAAGGAAGCACAGCAGGCTGTCCAGCGTGTCATGAGCGAACTCGGTGGCCTGCATGTCCTGGTCAACAATGCCGGCATCTCCCGCGACGGCGTCGTCTGGAAAATGGCCGAAGATCAATGGGACAAAGTGATTGCAGTAAACCTGAAAGGATGCTTTAACTACCTGCGTGCAGTCAGTCCAATTTTTCGGGAGCAGAAACGGGGAACAATCGTCAACGTCAGCTCGATCAACGGCATGCGGGGCAAATTCGGCCTCGCGAACTATGCGGCCTCAAAAGCCGGTATCATAGGACTCACGAAAGTTGTCGCCAAGGAGCTCGGAAAATACGGCGTGAACGTCAACGCTGTGGCCCCCGGTCTGATCGAGACTGACTTGACCCGGGATCTTTCCGATGATGTGAAGCAACAGTCGCTCGCCGAGATCGTGCTCGGCCGCTTCGGACAACCTGAAGACGTGGCGAACCTGATTGTTTTTCTCGTTTCAGAGAAAGCGAAACACATCACTGGTGAAGTGATCAAGGTAGACGGCGGACAATACATCTAAAGAGGTAAAAGCGATGAAAGACATCTACGAGCGGAACATCAATCTTGCCGTGGCGCGGAAGAACGATCATGAGATCTTGACGAAAGCGACGATGCTCGACCTTAATCATCACATCCGAGTCGAACTGACGATTGACTTACAGACTGAGACGATCGTTCATGCAGACTCACAAATGACCAAAGTTCCGTACGGCATCTGTCAATTCACGCTCCGTAACATCAAGAGCATTGAGGGTTTGAAAATTGAACGAGGCATCAACAAGAACCTTGCCGACCTGCTGGGTCACGCCGAAGGTTGTACGCACATGGTGAACCTCGCGATGGAGGCAGTGCGACTGAGCGCGAACGTGATGATTGGATTGAACAAAGTCGGCGATGAGTGGTTTGATCGGGGCACGCGAACCGATGAGGAAATGATCGCCCATGTCAAGCCGTACTTGAAAAACACTTGCTTACCGTTCAAGGAAGAAGAACGTGAAGCCGACTGACATCTTGAAGCAAGAACATCGAGCCATCGAGCAGATGCTTGCCGTGCTGGGTAAAATCTGTGATATGCTTGACCGGGGGGAGCGTGTGAATCCTGAGCATCTCGACCTGGCTATTGCGTTCATCCGAGAATTTGCGGACCGCTGCCACCACGCGAAAGAAGAGAAACTGCTCTTCCCGGCCATGGAGAGTGCCGGAATTCCGCGGGACGGCGGACCGATCGGTGTGATGCTCTCGGAACATGATGAGGGGCGGCAATTTGTCCGGGGGATGGCCTCTGCTTCCGCCGGATACCGGAACGGAAATACCAACGCGACCGCCAGTTTCACCGCTAACGCGCGCAACTTTATCGCGCTGCTGCGCGCGCACATCTTGAAGGAAGACGACATCCTCTTCATGATGGCTGACACGCATCTAACCCCGGAAAAGCAAGCGGATCTGGCGAGCGAATTTGACCGGATCGAGCGTGAAGAGATAGGAGTCGGAAAACACGAAGAATTTCATCGGATCCTTAACACAATGAAGGATATCTACCTGCCATTAGACAGCACCCAAACCAGACTATGAACAACTACCAATTCATCAAGCTGATCGATGCCGGCAACACGGTCTCACTGGTGCTCAACCGTCCGCCACTCAACGTGATGAACATTCCCATGATGCAGGAGATGCATGCAGCCTTTAGCGCATTGCTTCGTCATCCGAACGCCAAGGTTCTCCTCATCAAAGCAGAGGGAAAGGCTTTCTCCGCAGGCGTAGACGTTGCAGATCACACGGCAGACAAGGTCAATGAGATGATCAGCGAGTTTCACCGCATCTTCCATCTTCTGCATGAATTCAAGATTCCAACGATCGCGGTCGTCGATGGTGCAGCCCTTGGGGGAGGATGCGAACTGGCGATCTACTGTGATATGGTTGCGGCCTCGGAGCGCGCAAAGTTCGGTCAGCCGGAAATCAAAGTCGGTGTTTTTCCCCCTGTCGCTGCGGCAATCTTTCCGCGGTTGGTCAACCGCAACCGGGTACTTGAGCTTCTCCTGAGCGGTGAAACGATCTCGGCAACAGAAGCTGAGCGCATTGGACTGATTAACAGGGTTTTTCCTGTGGAAGGTTTTGAAGCGCAGGTGGATGCCTTTGTGTCGAGATTTACATCCCAAAGCAAGACGACCCTGGAGTTCACAAAGCGCGCTGTCGATGCCGGACTCTATCGTCCGTGTATGGAAGCTCTAAGGCGAGCGGAAGAAATCTATCTAAACGAAATGATGAAGACGGAAGACGCGCACGAAGGACTGAAAGCGTTCATGGAGAAACGCCAACCAGTTTGGAAGAACAAATGACCAAAATTCAAATAAGCTCCTCGCTTAAACCCCAAATTCCAATGGGCAACACCTGTTTGGTAGTTGGAGCTTGGAGATTTGACTCGAGTATCATCAGCAACTAGTCTTATGACATTCGAAGAACAAATCCAACACTTCCGCGGTATCGTGGATGATGTATCCTTCCCAACGGTGAAGGAATGGAAGTCCAAGCACCCCGGAGGCAAAGTTGTTGGGATGTTCCCCGTGTATACTCCGTATGAACTTCCCCACGCTCTCGGAATGCTGCCGGTCGGACTACTGGGAGCGGGAGGGAAAATCGAAATCGATCACGCGGATTCTCGAATTCAATCCTTCGTTTGCTCCATTGCGCGATCGACTCTCGAACTTGGGTTGACCGATCGCGTGAAGGACTTCGACGCAGTATACTTCACGTCCATTTGCGATGTTGCGCGCAATCTTTCCGGTATCTGGAAGGCCAACTTCCCTCACCAGCTTGTCGAGTACATCCACTTTCCGCAGAACATGGAGTCGCCGTCGGCTGTTCATCATTACCGAGGTGAGATGCAACGTTTGCTGGGAAATCTTGAACAGCTCGGTGGGAAAAAGGCGACCGCGGATGCGCTGGTACGGAGCATCGAAGCATTCAATCACAATCGCTCCCTCTGCTGGCGGCTCTATGAAATCAGACAGTTGACGCCGTGGAAGCTTTCCACCTACGAGGCGTACATCCTTCTTCGAATGGGAACGCTCCTGCCCGTTGAAGAGCACACGCACATCCTGGAAGGGATCATTCCGCTTGTCGATTCTCGCGAAACCAAGCAGCGCGACCACACCCGTGTCATCCTGGAGGGGAGCTTCTGCGAGCAACCACCCATGGAACTCTTGCAGGTAATCGAAGAGGCGGGCTGCTACATCGTGAACGATGATTTGCTCCTGCACTCGCGCTGGTTCACAGACCCCGTGCCAGCCAACGGCGATCCACTGTTGTCGCTGGCGGAGAGCTACATTCGGGGGAGCGTGTCTTCGTCGGTGAGACACTACGGACTTCGATCGCGTAAGCAAGCGCTCATGAACAAGGTTCGGTCAGGCCAGGCAGACGGAGTGATCTTCTGCGCTCCGAAGTTCTGTGAACCTGCCTTGCTCGACTACGTCTTGTTCAAAGACGAGCTGGAGAAGAACGGCATCCCGTATCTTGCCTTTGAGTATGAAGAAAAGATGGGCGTTTTCGAATCTATCAGAACACAGATTGAGGCGTTCGTGGAATCCGTCATGTTTTTTACATAGGGCAACCATGTCAGAATCCAAGTTCAAGTACCAGGGTGTCGGTCGTGAGTACCAAAAGAAGCTGCTCACAGCGTGGAACGATCGACTTCAATCGGCGGAAAGCGAAGGGCGGAAGGTTGCATACCTGTTTGTGCCGGGAAACGTCGCTGAGTTTCTCCGCGTGTTCGACTTCGAGCTTGTGTTCCCGGAAGTGAATGCGCTGCAATGCGGAGTCCGGAAAATCTCCGGCGACTACATTCTGAAAGCAGAAGACGTTGGCTATTCACCCGATGTCTGCGGCTACGTCAAGAACGACATCGGCATGATGTTGGCAGGCAATGTGGGTCCGTCCGGCCACAAGATACCAAAACCCGATCTCCTCCTTTGTACCTACTGCGGCTGCACAACGTTTATCAAATGGTTCGAGGCGCTGGCGCACTACTACGACGTTCCGCTGGTCATGCTCGACATCCCCTACCTGCGTGGTAGTGTCATTGAAGAAACGGACAGGCAGTACATCGTTCAGCAGCTCAAAGAATTGATCCCTCTTTGCGAAAAAATGACTGGCAATAAATACGATCACGACAAGCTTGTGGAAATCACCAAGCACGCCGCGGAGGCGGAAGACCTGTGGGTTCAGATTCTTCACTCCGCCAAGCGAAAACCGTCGCCGTTCGATTCGTACTTCGAAGCCGTCTTCTTCATGGCACCGATTTACATTCTCCGCGGCTTACCCGAATGCACAGACTACTACCGGGAGGCGATGAAGGAGATTCAGGAACGCATCGAGCACGGTGTTGGACCAATTCCGGAAGAGAAGTTCCGCGTTGTGGTTGAAGGCCCTCCACCCTGGCCTCACTTCCGGTCATTCTGGGAGCTGCTGAAGCGATGGGGCGTCTGTGCTGTTGCCTCCAGCTATTCAAAGGTGGGCGGATTCTGGGATCATGGCTTCCGCCATGATCCGACGCGACCGCTGGAGAGCATTGCGGACTACTGCCTCACCTGTTACACCAATCAGAACTTAGCGATGCGAACTGACCTATTGAAAACGTACGCGGAAGAGTACGACGCGGATGCGATTCTTATCCACTCGGTCAAATCGTGTCGATCCTTTTCTGTCGGCCAGGCGGATATGCGCGAGCAATTCATCCGCAAGTGGGACTTACCGACCCTGCTGGTCGAAAGCGACCTTGCCGATCCCCGATATTTCCAGATCGCGCAACTGCGCAACAGGATCGACGCGTTCTTTGAATCGCTCGAACATAAAAGACTTGTACATGCCTGAGAGGACACATTTATGTTAGTCGCCGGCGTCGATGTTGGTTCGACTCAAACCAAAGCCATCATCCTTAACGAGAACGGTGAGACTGTCGCTCGCGGTATGGTCAATACCGGAGCCAACGTGGTGAAAGCTGCAGAGAAGGCCTTCCAGCTTGCGCGGCAATCGGCCAAACTCGATGAGTGGGACGTAGCCTACATCGTGGGCACAGGTTACGGACGATACAAGGTTCCCTTTGGGGATACACAAATTACAGAAATCTCCTGTCATGCCCGCGGCGCAGCATACCTGTTCCCCAACACACGTACGATTCTCGACATTGGCGGTCAGGACACCAAGGGGATTCGCACGAATGATAAGGGTGAAGTCGTTGACTTCTGCATGAATGACAAATGCGCCGCCGGAACCGGACGCTTTCTTGCTGCCGCGGCAGAAGTGATGGGTATCTCTCTCGATGAACTTGGAGACGTTGCCCTACGAGCCAATCCTGAACAGGATGGCGTCCTCCGTATTACGAATGTCTGCACGGTCTTCGTCGAGACGGAGATCATGAACCATCTTTCGAAAGGCCGCAAGGCGGAACAGATTCTTGCGGGCGTCCATCAGTCGATTGCCGCGCGTTCTGTCAGTCTGTTACGACGCGTTGGCCTTAACCCCGAAATCACCTTCACGGGCGGCGTCTCGCGCAACAAAGGCATGGTTGCAGCGCTCCAGGAAAAGATGGGGATGCAAATCAACGTCGGTCCCGATTCCCAGTTCATCGGCGCTATCGGCGCTGCGCTCTTCGCGCTTGAGCGCGCAAAAGCTCGCCACGAAGGCGAACCAACAGCAAAGGAGCTGCAGGCATGAGCACTTCTTTCTATCGCGACGGTCGCTTCATCGCCGGCATTGACGTCGGGACACGCATGACAAAGTGCGTCATCTTTGACCGCACGGGTGGAATCATTGTCTCGCACGCTTCACGCCTCACAGGACACAATCTTGCTCTGGCGTCCGAAGATGTGCTGAAGGAAGCCTGCTCCACAGCATCGCTCAAATCGGGAGAAGTCTTTTACACTGCATCGACAGGCTACGGCCGCTATCAGGTACCGACGCGACAGATCCAGATTACGGATATCTCGTGTCATGCCATCGGAGCTAAGCACCTGTTCCCCGGCACAGCGAGCGTGCTCGATGTTGGGGCGCAGAACGCGAAAGCCATTCGCGTGGACCACGACGGGCGCGTCGCAAAGTTCAAAATGAATGACAAGTGTGCTTCAGGCGCAGGCAGATTTCTTGAACGGGTTGCAAAAGGCCTGGAGCTCGAGTTGGATGACATTGGAAACCTTTCCCTTCGGTCGAAAGACCCGCAGCCAATCAGCTCTATCTGCGCTGTGCTGGCAGAGTCGGAAGTTATTAACTTGATAACCATCGGCTATCCGGTAGAAGACATTTTGATGGGAGCATATCTCTCCATCTCTGATCGCATTGTTGCTCTGCTCCGCCAAGTTGGCGTCGACGGAGAGATCACGCTGACCGGTGGCATCACACGCAACGCCGGAATGGTCAGAGCGCTCGAACAGAAACTCGGCAAGCCTCTGAACGTGTGCCCTGACTCCGAGTATGCCGGTGCTCTCGGTGCGTGCCTGCTTGTGGAACGCAGATTGAAAAAGTTGGAAGAACAAAATATTCAAGACTTCAACAAATCAGCAGCTGCGGTGAACTCATGAAAGCAGCTATTTTCCACGGCCCACATCAGTCACTGAGAATCGAAGACTATCCGACTCCAACCATCAAGCCGCATGAAGTGCTCGTGAAGGTTGCCGCGTGCGGTGTTTGCCATACTGACTTGCATTACATCGACCACGGTGTGCCGACGTTCAAGAAGCCCCCGCTCATTTTGGGACATGAAGCGTCGGGCACGGTGACACAAGTGGGAAACGACGTAAAGAATTTCAAAGAAGGCGAGCGGGTTCTTCTGCCCGCCGTGCTCACCTGCGGCACATGCGACTACTGCCGCACAGGTCGGGAGAATATCTGCCAGACAATGACGATGTTCGGAAACAATATCGATGGTGCATACGCCGAGTACGTTGTTGCTCCAGCCAAAGATATCTTCCACCTACCGCCCGAAATACCGCTCGCAGAAGGTTGCATCATTGCTGACGCAATCTCTACTCCATACCACGCCGTGAAAAGCCGTGCTGAAGTCAGACCCGGAGACACTGTTGTCGTCTTTGGCTGCGGCGGTGTGGGAATCAATGTTGTGCAGATGGCGGCGGTCGCCGGGGGCGTGGTAATTGCTGTCGATATCTCTGATAGAAAACTTGAACGAGCTCAACAGTTTGGCGCGACGAGGACAATTAACCCAACGAAAGTCGAAAACCTTGGCAAAGAGGTTAAGAAGCTCACCGGTGGCGGTGCTGATATTGCCATTGAAGCCATCGGTAAACCGCAGACAATTGAGGCAGCCTTTGGCACGCTGAGGAAAGGCGGGCGACTTGTGGTAGTGGGTTACTCGACCGAAGATATCAAGCTCAGTGCAGCAAAGATCATGTATTTCGAAATGGAAGTGCGAGGCTCACTTGGCTGTCGACCTGTCGATTATCCCCGGCTTATTGAATTATGCCGCATTGGCAAGATTAAAGTCAAGGAATTGGTCACTCAAAAATTTCCCTTGGAACAAATCAATGATGCGTTTGACCTCCTGCGAAGCCATGACGAGAACGCACTGAGGTCTATCGTAATTCCATAGGAAAATTTCGAAGCGAATTCCGAAATCCGAAACAATGTTCAAAACTCGAATCCAGAAAGTTGAAATACTACAGGCACGTTTTTGAGATTTGGATTTTGGACATTCGGATTTGTTTAGGATTGCGATATTCGAATTTAGAATATGAATGCTCATGATTGACTTCACCTTCACGGAAGAGCACAAGATGCTCCGAGATGTGGCGCGGAAGTTCACCGACCAGGAGGTGCGTCCACGTGCAGCGGAGATTGACGAAAAAGAAGAAGCGCCGCTCGATATTATTCAGAAAGCAGCCGGCCTGGGATTTCTTGGTGTTGTATTTCCACCTGAATACTGCGGCGGTGGTCTGGGAGAGATTGGCTATTGCATTCTGCTCGAAGAAATCGCCCGCGGCTGCAACTCGACTGCAGTCATTATCGGCGGACATCAGAGTCTCGGCGCGATGGCTATCTATCTCGCCGGCACCGAAGACCAGAAGCAGCACTACTTACGACCGCTTGCCGAAGGAAAAAAACTCGCCACGTTTGCTCTCACCGAACCGGGTGCCGGATCCGATGCATCCTCCATGACAACCACTGCGGAGAAACACGGTGATTGTTTCGTCCTGAATGGCAACAAGACGTTCATCACAAACGGCAACATTGCTGACGTTCTTGTGGTTTTTGCTCTGACGGATCCCCAGAAGCGTGCGCACGGTGGAATCACCGCCTTTATTGTCGAGAAAGAGTGGAAGGGCTTCCGCGCTGGCAAGCCGGAAAAGAAGATGGGCATTCGTGGCTCGCACACAACGTCCCTGTTTTTCGAGAATGTCGAAGTGCCGAGAGCGAATGTCCTTGGCGGCGTTGGCGAAGGGTTCAAAGTTGCCATGCAGACACTCGACGTCGCCCGTGTCAGCCTCGCTGCGCAGTGTTTAGGTGCTTCAAAGGAGATGCTTGACCTGAGCATTAAGCACGCGAACGAGCGGGTTCAATTCGACAAACCGATTGCCGAGCAACAGGCAGTGCAGTTCATGCTTGCCGATATGGCAGCCGACATTTATCAGGTCGAAAGCATTCTCTATCGAACTGCATGGATGGTCGATCAAGGACTTCCCTTCGGTCGCGAGTCTGCCATCTGTAAGCTTGCAGCAACGGACGCCGTTTGCCGGGTCGCTGATCGGGCAGTGCAAATCCACGGTGGCATGGGGTACATGCGCGAGTACCCGATTGAACGCCTTTACCGCGATGCGCGTGTGAATCGAATCTTTGAAGGAACGAATGAGATACAACACCTTGTGATTGCAAAAACCTTGACAAAGAAAGGCACCTACTGATGATCAGCAGGAATTTTCTTTCCGGCAACGAGGCCATTGCGCGCGGAGCATGGGAAGCCGGTGTGCACGTTGCGGCAGGTTATCCCGGTACGCCAAGCACCGAGATCATCGAGAACCTGGCGCTCTATGACGACGTGGATGTCGAATGGTCGACGAACGAAAAAGTGGCCTTCGACGTCTGCTATGGCGCTTCGATCGCCGGTGCGCGCACTCTTGTGGCCGTGAAACACGTGGGCTTGAACGTAGCGCTGGACTCATTGATGGTTACTCCGTTTTCCGGCGTACACGGCGGCTTCGTCATTGTTTCCGCCGACGACCCGGGTATGCACTCGTCCCAAAACGAGCAGGATAACCGATACCTGGCCAAGTTCGCCAAGATCCCGATGCTGGAGCCATCGAACAGCCAAGAGTGCAAGGACTTTGTCAAGATTGCCTTGGATATGAGCGAGCGGTTCGACGTTCCTGTGTTGCTCAGGACCACAACGCGCATCTCACACACAAAATCGGTTGTTACATTCGATGAGCCCAAACGGGAACCGCCGAAGCCGTATAAGAAGGATCCGGGGAAGTATGTCGTTCCGATCTACGGCAAGCGCCGACGGCCGAACGTCGAAGAGCGCGTGAAGGGACTTGAAGAATTTGCCAGCACGTTTGTTCACAACAGGATGGAGTGGCGGGAAAGAGGAATAGGCATTGTCACGAGCGGGATCAGCTATCAGTACGCCATGGAAGTGTTCCCCGACGCGTCCGTGCTAAAATTAGGTATGACGTTCCCCTTGCCGCGGAAGCTCATCGAGTTTTTTTGTGATGGTGTTGATCGCATCTATGTGATCGAGGAACTTGAGCCGTTTCTCGAGGAACAACTTCGCATCTGGAATGTGAAGAATCCCTATGGCATTTCCGACATCACCGGAAAGAATGCCGTCCCAAACATGTTCGAGCTTTCGCCGGATATTCTCAGAAAGACCTTGGATAACGGCAACGGGCACACTTCGTTTGAAAAAGAAATTTCGATCCCACCCCGCCCACCAGTGCTTTGCCCCGGCTGCCCGCACAGCGGTGTGTACTACGTTCTCCACAAACTGAAAGTCATTGCCACAGGTGACATCGGCTGCTATACATTGGGTGCATTGCCGCCTTTCAACGCTCTTGATACGACATTCTGCATGGGCGCGGGAATTGGAAATGCATTCGGCATCGAAAAGGTCAAACGGTCCGTTCTCGGGAAGAGACTCGTTGCAGTGATCGGCGATGCCACGTTTCTCCACAGCGGAATCGCTCCGTTGATCGACATTGTGTTCAACAAAGGCATTACGACCGTTATCCTGATGGATAATTCTACGACAGGGATGACCGGTCATCAGCAACACCCTGGCATGGGAAAGACCATCCGAGATATGGACACGTACGCGATAAACTATGAAGAACTTGTGCATGCGATCGGCATCCGGCATGTCAAGGTTGTCGACCCGTACAATCTCGAAGAAACCGAAGCAGCGATCAAAGAAGCTCTGGCACTGGAAGAGCCTGCTGTGGTTATTTCGCGCCGAGCTTGTGTGATGATTGAGAGCGAACGAGCCAAGCCACATCATCCCTACGAAGTAATAGATGAGATTTGCGAAGAATGCGACCTATGCCTGAAAATCGGCTGTCCGGCGCTCGACGGTTCGACGCCAATTCCACACATCTCCAGAGATCGCTGTATTGGCTGTGACTTGTGCGCAAGGATCTGTCGGTTTGAGGCGATCAAGCCAATTTCCAACACGCTCAACTAATATGACGAACAACCAGAAAAAGAATCTACTTTTTGCCGGTGTAGGAGGACAGGGAGTTCTTCTGGTGGCTGAGCTTGCCGCGCGCGCGGCTATGCATGCGGGCGTTGACGTGAAGAAAACCGAGCTTCACGGCGCTGCTCAACGCGGTGGAAGTGTGGTGAGTCATGTGCGTTTTGCTCCGAAAGTCTACTCACCGCTCACCCCGGCTGGCGAGGTTGATATCCTTCTCGCAATGGAGAAACTCGAAGGTCTCCGATGGGCTCACTTCGTCCGCCCCGCCGGACTGATCATCCTCAACGAAGAGGAGCGAATGCCGGCACAGCTCGATGGCAACCCCATCGAATACCCAAAACAGATCAACACATTCCTTGTGGAAAAAGGATTTCAAACAGTGCTGATCAACGCGACGGAGATTGCGACATCCCTGGGCAACTACCGCGCTGCCAACATTGTTCTTCTCGGGACGATAGCAGAAGCGACAGGGCTTCCGATGGAATCATGGATGGCGGTCCTCAAGGAAAATCTTCACCCAAAGATTCTTGAACTTAACCTCAAGGCTTTTGAAATGGGATTAGAACTTGCTCAGAAGGAAGTATGGCGCGGCATATCATCACACTAAACGTTAACGGCCAACAACATCAGCTCGCCGTCGAGCCGCAGTGGACGCTCGCACAGGTTCTGCGCGAGGAGCTTCAACTGACTGGCACGAAGATCGGATGCGATACAGGGGAATGCGCTGCCTGCACAGTCCTCGCCAACGGAAAGCCGATCCTTTCCTGTCTCACACTCGCCGCAACGGTGGAGGGGATCGACATCCAGACAATCGAAGGACTCGCTCGCAAAGGGAATCTTCATCCTCTACAGGAATCCTTTCTTGCGCACGGAGGCTTTCAGTGCGGTTTTTGCACTCCCGGAATGATTCTCACCGCAAAATCCGCAATTCATAAGGGCGAAGCTTCATCGGAGGAGGCAATTCGGGAGCAGCTTTCAGGGAATTTGTGCCGGTGCACAGGTTACGAGAAGATCGTTGACGCCGCGACTGAGACTGCCCGCCGTGCGAAGCAGACTGGAGGCCACGGACTGGACAGTTCTGCTCTCTCACAAGAGCCGTTTAGGATCGACGGCGTAGCTCAGGTCACCGGCGCGGCGAAATTCACGGACGACTTTGTTTTGCCACGAATGCTCTACGGCAAGATCCTCCGCAGCCCGCACCCCCATGCACGCATCCTCTCCATCGACACGTCAAAGGCTGAGCGTCTCCCCGGCGTTGTTGCTGTTATGATTGGCTCCGAGCTTCCGACGAAATTTGGAATCCTTCCCTCCAGTCAGGATGAGACAGCGCTCTGTATCGACAAAGTCCGCTTTGCTGGGGACCCCGTGGCCGCAGTTGCCGCTGTGGACGTACTGACGGCTCTAGAGGCGGTCCAACTCATCGACGTTCAGTATGAGCCTCTCCCTTCAATCCTGACGATGGAAGATGCTCTGCGAGCCGATCTGCCAAAGATTCATCAAGAGACCAAATACGAAAACAACGTCGCAAAGCACGTTGAGCTGGAGTTTG
This sequence comes from uncultured Ignavibacteriaceae bacterium, assembly GCA_964361365.1. Classification (GTDB taxonomy): domain Bacteria; phylum Bacteroidota; class Ignavibacteria; order UBA10030; family UBA10030; genus JANOGR01. The sequence continues at coordinate 19,907 of CAYIBG010000001.1, forward strand.
GCGATGTGGCAAAAGGATTCGCAGAAGCGGACTATGTGCGGGAAGACGAGTTCTTCTACTCCGCGAACACGCATGCGATGATGGAGCCACACTGTGCGGTCGCGTCATTTGTGCCTCCAGCCCATTCAGAGAACTATCGAGACGGGTATCTGACGCTTCGGTCTGCCACCCAAACTCCCCACTACGTTCACCGCACGCTCGCCAGCGTCTTTGAGATGCCGCCAAGCCACATCCGTGTCATCAAACCGCATGTAGGGGGAGGATTCGGAGGCAAGTCCGAGCCGCTTTCGTTGGAGTTTTGCGCGGCCTGGCTTTCAATCAAGGCTGGCAGACCCGTGAAGATTACGTACACGCGCGAGGAAGTGTTTTATTCGCACCGAGGTAGGCACGCCACAAAGATGTGGGTGAAAACGGGCGTGAAGAAAGGAGGGATTATTACAGCAATTCAGTGCAAGGCGTGGCTTGATGGCGGGGCGTACGGAAGTTATGGCGTTGTTACTTCTTATTACGCCGGTCAGCTTCTCACCTTGCCCTACAAAGTCCCGTGTTATAAGTTCGAAACTTCTCGGTTGCATACGAACAAGCCACCCGCCGGACCCAAACGCGGCCATGGTACGCCTCAGCCGCGGTTTGCATTTGAGGTCCATTTGGATCGAATCGCTGAAGCCCTTGGCATCGACCCTGTGGAGATCCGGCTGCGGAATTTAGTTGAGCCCAATTCTATGACCGTGAACTCGCTCCGCATCACAAGCTGCGGCATCCGCGAGTGCATCGAAAAGGTGGTTGACGCGTCCGGCTGGCGCGAAAAACGCGGCAAGCTGCCTCGCGGGCGTGGAATTGGAATTGCAGCGAGCGCCTATATCAGCGGAGCGGCGAAGGAGATTTACTGGCTCGGGTTGCCCCATTCTGCAGCGGTCGTGAAGATTGATCGAGGTGGCGGCGTTACGGTCTTCACTGGCGCATCGGACATTGGACAAGGCTCCAGCACTGCAATCGCGCACATTGTTGCTGAGACGCTCGGTGTGGCCATCCACCACGTCAAGGTCTGTGAAGCCGACACCGACCTGACACCGGTTGACCTCGGCAGTTACTCAAGTCGCGTCACCTTCATGGCGGGGAATGCCGCACTGCGAGCTGCACAGGATTTGCGCGAGAAACTCTTCCACGTCGCCGCAGAGATGCTCGGTGTTTCAGCGGAGTCGCTCACTGCAAAAGATGGAAAGGTGTTTTCGGCTGCTGATCTGACGAAATCCATCACCTTTGCCGATTCGGCACGTGCTGCTGAAGCAAAGTTCGGGCCGCTTTCTGCGGTTGGGAGCTACACCCCGCCGCCGCTCGGCGGAACATACAAAGGCGCTGGTGCTGGGCCTTCGCCTTCGTATAGCTTCACGGCCCATGTCGTTGAGCTGGAAGTGGATGAACAATCAGGACAGGTAACGATCCACAATGTCTGGTCAGCCCACGACTGCGGGAAAGCTCTCAACCGGAGAATGGTCGAGGGTCAGATTGAAGGAAGCGTCTGCATGGGAATTGGCGAGGCGCTGTATGAATCACTCTCCTTCACGAAATCGAAAGGGAAATCGGAGATTGGCCCTGCGACTCCGGCCGGCCTGCTCAAAAGTTCCTCCTTTCTACATTACAAACTTCCAACCACACTCGACACTCCACAAATTCAGGCATTCATTGTTGAGACGATTGACCCAGAAGGTCCACTCGGTGCCAAAGAAGCGGGCGAAGGACCGCTAATTGCGGTTCCGCCTGCGATCGCCAATGCAATTCAAAATGCAATCGGGGTGAAAGTGTCATCAATTCCGATAACACCTGAAGAGATTCTTCGAGGCCTGGACCAGCAGCTAAGCTTGTCGAAGCAGGCGGCTCAGCCACCAGAATTTTGTCAGAAG
>CAYIBG010000001.1:21907-33961 GCA_964361365.1 uncultured Ignavibacteriaceae bacterium
AAGCTGCCCATTCGGTTGCCTCTCCTGCGATAAGGAACTGCGCTACACTCGGCGGCAACCTCTGTCAGGATACTCGCTGCTTCTATTACAACCAGTCCGAATTCTGGCGAAGCGCATTGGGAGGCTGCATTAAGGCATGCATTCTGCCGGCGTCAAATGGAGCAATCTGTCATGCGACACCCGGTTTGGCCAAGTGTGCTGCCGTCTTTTGCTCAGACCTCGCACCGCTCCTCATTGCTCTGAGCGCCTCTGTCAAATTGATGAACCAACGCGGCGAGCGCACAATTGACCTTGCTGAGCTGTACCGGGATGACGGCGCCAATCATCTCACCCTGCAGCCTGGCGAGATTGTCACCGAGGTCTCGATCCCCGCCGCTCAGCCGAATCAATTTTCTGTGTACGAGAAACTGCGCGACCGGCGTTCGATTGATTTTGCGCTTGTGAATGTCGGCCTGAATATCCTTCTGGATTCAGAGCTCATCTACCGACACGCGAAGATTGTCATCGGCGCTGTTCAGAGTATACCTGTGGAGGTCCAGACGGCAGAAGCGATTTTCGTGAACCGTAGACTCACCATCGAACTCATCGGCCGGGCAGCTGAAGAGGCTGCATCGGCAGTGACGCCGGTCCCAAATGTTGATGAGCCAGTTGGCTATAGAAAGAGGATGGTGAAAGTTCTGGTCGAACGTGCCCTGTCGGAAGTTTGGTCAAGGGCTTCGAAGAAATCGACCTCGTGAGCGGCTCCCGTGACAGTACACAATGAGCGGACAACCATAATGAAGATCGCAGTCATCCCAGGAGACGGCATCGGTGTGGACGTAACGGCTGAAGCCGTCAAAGTGCTTCAGCTTCTCAACACGAAGTCTTTGCTTAACCTCCAGCTTGTCCACTTTGATTACGGCGCCGAGAAATACTTGAAAACAGGCATCTCCCTGCCGAAGGAACAGCTTGATGATTTCCGAAGGAACTACGCGGCAATCTTCTTAGGAGCGCTTGGAGATCCTCGTATCCCTGATATGGCGCACGCTCGCGATATCCTGTTTGGGATGAGATTCGGACTTGACCAATACGTCAATCTGCGCCCCGTGAAGCTGTTTGATGAGCGGCTGTGCCCACTGAAGGGAAAAACGGTGGACGACGTTAACTTTGTCGTGTTTCGGGAAAACACGGAGGGTCTGTATGTCGGCACGGGCGGGTTCTTTAAAAAGGGGACACCGGATGAAGTAGCCATCCAGGAAAGCGTGAATACGTATAAAGGCGTCGAGAGAATAATCCGCTATGCTTTTGAGTATTCAAAAGCACGTGGGCTTACAAAAGTCACTATGAGCGATAAGAGCAACGCGCTCAGATATGAGGGCGATCTCTGGCAGCGGGTGTTTAAGCAGGTTGGAGAAGAGTATCCCAGCATCGAGAAGGAGCACTGGTACGTCGATGCGCTGGCGATGCAAATGATCAAGCGACCCGAGCAATTCCAGGCGATCGTTACCAACAACATGTTTGGCGACATTATCACGGACCTCGGTGCACAATTGCAGGGAGGCTTGGGGATGGCCGCTTCTGGCAATATCAACCCTCACGGCGTCTGCATGTTCGAACCGGTGCACGGTTCGGCGCCCAAATATGCGGGGAAAAATGTGGCAAATCCCTTTGGCGCCATCCTCACTGCAGGATTGATGCTGGAACATCTGGGGTTCAAGAAGCAGGCCGATCTGGTTGAGCACGCCGTTCGGCAGGCCATCAAGGAAAACAAGACAACCAGTGACACCGGCGGGAATTGTGGCACCGCTGAGGCAGGCTCCGCTATCTGCGAGTTACTTGAAACTTTGTGTACCGATTGATCCATTTAGACCCGTCCTGTAAAGAACGCACGTACGGATCGCGGGTTTTCTTTCGCTGAGAACGAAACCGGAAGGAACGAACTATGGGTATGACAATAACTGAAAAGATCTTCGCGGCACACGCTGGACGAGACTCCGTCCAAGCGGGAGAGCTTGTGTATGCGCACATCGACCTCGTGATGGGAACAGATGTCACAGTACCATTAGCGGTAGAGGTCTTTAAGCAAATTGGGGCAGATCGGGTATTCGATAGCATGAAGATTGCCCTGGTCAATGATCATTTTGTGCCGGCGAAGGATATTCAGGCTGCGGGTCTCTCGAAGGCGATGCGGGAGTTTGCCGTTACGTATGGCATCCAGAACTATTTTGAAGTCGGGCGCTCCGGTATCTGTCACTGTATCGTGCCGGACAGCGGGCTTGTGGTTCCTGGAGACCTCGTCATCGGCGCTGACTCACATACATGCACGTACGGAGCGCTCGGTGCTTTCGCCACGGGCGTCGGATCGACGGACATGGCTGCCGCATGGGCGCTCGGTGAGAACTGGTTCAAAGTTCCGCAAACGATCAAGATTGTGTACAAAGGAAAACCTCCTGAGATGGTGGGAGGCAAAGATATCATCCTGCATACAATTGGAATGCTTGGTGTCGAAGGGGCTCTGTATTGCGCGCTTGAATTCACTGGCCAAGTGATTGAACAGCTTCCCCTTTCCGACCGGTTCACGATCTGCAACATGGCTATTGAAGCCGGTGCAAAGGGAGGCATCATAAAAGCGGATGAAGAGGTCTTTACCTATCTCAAAGGTCGGACGAGCAGGAACCACACGGCCTACAAATCTGACCCCGATGCCAGGTACAAAGACGTGATTGAGATCAACGTATCCAACCTAGAGCCACAAATTGCGTTTCCTTACCTGCCAAGCAACGTTAAGCCGATCACACAGGTAGAATCGATCAAGGTCGATCAAGTAGTCATCGGCTCATGCACCAACGGAAGGATTGAAGACTTCAGGGCCGCAGCAGCAATGCTCAAAGGGAAGCAGGTTGCGCCTTATGTTCGACTGATCACCATCCCAACTACACAAGAAATCTACTTGCAGATGATTCGAGAAGGTTTGATCGAGACGTTCATCGAAGCGGGTGCCACCATCAGTCCGCCGACCTGCGGTCCCTGCATTGGTGGACACATGGGAATTCTTGCAGAGAACGAAGTGGGGCTTTACACCACGAACAGAAACTTCAAGGGGCGCAACGGCCATCCCACGTCCAAAGTCTATCTGTGTAGCCCAGTTGTTGCCGCAGCCTCGGCGGTGACAGGACTCATTACCGATCCGCGGACAGCGTGAGTCCAATGGGAGGGGAGTGGACAAATCCATTCTGATGCCTTCATGTTACTCTCTGACAATTTGCTAACTTATGCTTGGTCTCGGAATGGTAGTACCGACATAATTGATAGCAAAGTGTTGGTACCATGCCGAAAAATCCTTGATATCTGAGCGAAAGAAAGGCTTTTCCCGCTGCCTTTAGGCAGAGGGTCGGTGGTTCGAGCCCACCCACGCTCACAGGAGAAGCGAAAGAGTGAATGTTAAATGTCCAACAATGGAGGTGGAGATCGTAATTCAACAATAAGAGAGTGAGAACATTGCTCCTTTTTCTGTCCTCTTTGTAACCCGATTCGCAACCCACATTCTCCGCTCCGCAATCCGTTTTGCTTTCTCCAAGGGCTGGCCCTCAAGTTATCGGTATGTGTGCACTTTGAGGCGAAGAGTCGTATATTTGTTCCTGGAAGCACGAAAAATGATTGAGACGGATGTCATTCGACCCAAAATGAACAAGGAGAGCTATGCGTGTCATTATTCAACCAAGCTATGAGCTGGTAAGCTCGTGGGTGGCGGCGTATGTTGTTGGGGCGATAAGAGATTTTAGCCCGTCCCCATCAAAACCCTTCGTCCTTGGGCTGCCGACGGGTTCGTCGCCCCTGGGGACATACAAGGAGCTCATCGCGCTTCACAAAAAGGGGAAAGTGTCCTTCAAGAACGTGGTCACGTTCAACATGGACGAGTATATCGGGATCCCTGAAGACCATCCGGAAAGCTATCACTCGTTCATGTGGAACAACTTCTTCAAGCATGTCGATATACAGAAACAAAACGTTCACATCCTGAACGGCAACGCCAAGGACCTAGCCAGGGAGTGTGAGGAGTACGAGGCTGCCATCAAGAAAATCGGAGGGATTCACCTGTTCCTCGGCGGCATCGGGCCGGACGGGCATATCGCTTTTAACGAGCCGGGATCGTCCCTGGCATCCCGCACGAGGGTCAAAACACTGACCTATGACACGATCGTTGCGAATGCGCGCTTCTTCGACAACGACGTCATCAAGGTTCCAAAGACCGCGTTGACGGTGGGCGTCGCGACGGTGCTCGATGCGAAGGATGTACTCATCATCATCAGTGGATACAAGAAAGCGCGTGCCCTGGCAATGGCAGTGGAAGCAGGAGTGAACCACATGTGGACGGTGAGCGCCCTGCAGCTTCATCCGCACGGGATCCTTGTCTGCGATGACGAGTCGACGATGGAGTTGAAGGTGGCCACCGTGAAATACTTTAAAGACATCGAGTCATCGAATCTGGACCCCTCTCACTTGCTGAAGGGGTGAAACTCGTTCTCCTTGCTTTGCCCTGAACAATTGCGTAATTTTCCTGTGAACATTGGGGAAGTGGTGGAACTGGCAGACACACCATCTTGAGGGGGTGGCGCCCACAAGGCGTGCGGGTTCAAGTCCCGCCTTCCCCACGAATCGCATGAGGGACGGATTTCCTCCGTCCCTCTTTTGTTATGACCCTCAAACTTCCCCGATATCTCAGCCGACGCGAACAATACTGCGTCGCAATCAGCGCTTTGTGCGCAGCCGGCCGTCGGGACGAGGCCATCTCCATGGCGAGTGAGGGGATCCAGAAGCACAGGATTCCGGTCTCTTTCTTCATCGAGCTGTATATTCACCTCTCGCTGTTCCTCGGTTTTCCCACGATGCTGGAAGGCCTTGAATTCCTCAGAAAGTATCCTCGGAAATACAAGAAAGGCAACAAGATTTCACTCCAGGCAGGGCGCAAAGTGTTTCAAAGAATTTACGGAGAGCAAACGCAAAGCGTTTTGAAAAGCCTCACCGCCCTCCATCCGGAGCTTGTTCATTGGATTCTCAGGGATGCATACGGTAAAGTGTTTACGCGAAGCGGAATGTCCCTGAAAGAACGTGAGCTGTCCAATGTCGCAACGTTGGGCGTTCACGGATTTGTTCCTCAATTCTTTTCGCATGTGAAGGGCGCCGTGCGGGTTGGTGTCAGCCGTCGAGGCGTGAGGGAGTCTCTGGATTTCATCAGTGCGTTTGCGCGCATCGATAAGAATCTGTCGGTGAGAATACTGGGGAAGGTCAGGAAATCGTCCCCACGTAAACCTTTGCGTTGATTTTCAAACCCAGAAGGCGTATTTTCGGTTGTTGTTTTTATGCAGGTCGGAGCACATATCGTCGTGAAAGGAATGATTCAGGGAGTGGGTTTTCGCTATTTTGTCCTGCAGCATGCCGTGAAGTTGGGAGTGTCGGGGTTTGTAAAGAACCTGTTCAACGGGGAGGTTGAGATAGAGGCACATGGGGAGCGGTCAGCCATCGAAGGTCTTATCAAAGAAGTGAAGGTAGGGCCGCGGGCTGCACATGTGACGGATCTGAAGATTGAATGGAAACAATTCGACAATTCGACCGGACCTTTTGAAGTACGTTAACTCGCAGAAACTTACGGAACTGAGCCTCATATGAAAACCCGTTTCCCGGCTGCAAGATTTGGCTTCGGGTATGACATTCACCGGCTTGAACCGAACAGGAGGCTTGTGCTCGGCGGCGTCCACATTCCATCCCCGTTCGGTCTCATGGGCCACTCGGACGCTGATGTGCTCCTTCATGCGATTTGCGACTCGCTACTCGGTGCGGCGGCATTGGGCGATATCGGCCAGCACTTTCCCAATACAGACAAGAAATACAAAAATATTTCGAGTCTCATGCTTTTGCGCCACGTTGCCCGCCTCGTGAAGGAGAACGGGTTCGAACTCGTCAACCTGGATTCGACCGTCGTCCTCGAAGAGCCGAAGATTGCAAAATTCATTCCGGCGATGCGCAAGAAAATCGCGGCATCCCTCAACGTTTCCACAAAACACGTTTCTGTCAAGGCCACCACCAACGAAGGCCTCGGCCACCTCGGACGGGGGGGAGGATGTGCCGCCTACGCAGTAGCCTCTCTTCGAACCATTCCCACCTGATATCATAGTTCGTGGAAGATTTTATCAATAACCTTGCGCAGCTGAATCCCTTCTGGATTTATGTTGCCGTTGCCGGAATTGCCTACATCGAGAATATCCTGCCGCCTTTTCCGAGCGACGTGATTGTCCTTGCTGCCGGGTCACTCGTAGGACTCGGAACTCTCGACTTTACTCTTGCTCTCGTGTTGGCCACAGCCGGAAGCACTCTCGGGTTTATGACCATGTATAAGCTCGGCGACTGGTTTGGCGACAAGATCCTGGAAAAAGGGAAGATCAAGTTCATCCCGCTGGACAGCGTCCACAAGGTTGAAAAATGGTTCAAAAAATACGGTTACTGGGTTGTGGTTGCAAACCGGTTTCTGGCCGGTACGCGGGCTGTCGTCTCTTTCTTTGCAGGAATGTCGGAACTACCGATTCTGAATGCGACGGCTCTTTCGTGCGTCAGTGCGCTTGCATGGAACTTCATTCTCCTGTATGCGGGGAAGGAACTGGGTGAAAACTGGCGGTCGATTCTCATTTATCTGCAGGCGTATGGCCAGACGATCACCATCTGTGTCATTGTTGCTGCAGTCATTCTGGTATTGCGCTACTTGTACACGAGAAAACAGAAATAACTTCCGGTATATCCGATTTCACTGACTCACTCCTGTGACTGATTTCTTGATTTCATTCGATCTCTCTGTGTTTCGTTTTGTCAACGGGTCGTTGCAGAATGCCGTTTTCGACTTCCTCATGCCTTTTCTGACCGATCTCAACAAGAATAAACCGGTCTTAGTGGTCATCCTCCTTGCCCTCGTTGTCTGGTTTTTCAAAGGCGGAAAAAATGCACGCTTCGCCATTCTGATGCTGGTTCCGACGATTCTCCTGAGCGACCAGCTCAACAGTTCCGTGATCAAGTTTATCATCGAAAGGCCGCGTCCCTGCCACATTTTGTCGGACGTGCACTTGCTCGTTTCCTGTGGAAGCGGATTTTCATTTCCCTCGTCTCATGCAGTGAACAATTTCGCCGGAGCAGTCGTGCTTTCATTCTTCGTGCCCAGGAGTGCGTGGGGCTGGTTCACCTTTGCTGCTGTCGTTTCTTTCTCACGGGTGTATGTCGGCGTTCATTATCCGTCGGACGTCGTCGGAGGAGCGGTGGTCGGGATGGCATGCGGAGGCTTCATCATCCTACTCTTCGGGCATGTTGAAAAGTTTCTGAAATCGCGACGTCTGAAATCCGGGCACCGATAGTGGACCCCCAACCGTTTCTCGGCAGAGGCAGCCGAGTCGATATGTTGCTCGCCGTTTCGGCTGGCCTTTTGCTTGGGCTGGCTTTTCCGCCTTCGCCGTTGTACACGCTCGCCTATGTAGCCTTCATCCCGATGTTCATTCTCATGGAACGGCTGGCCACCTACAAGCAGTTCTTCAGGTATTCCTATTTGTTCCTGTTCGTTTTCCATGTTATTACTTTGTACTGGACCGGCGGATGGACGCACGGGAGAGACGGATGGCTCATGGTAGCGAATACGGGTCTGCTGGTCCTTCATCCTCTGTTCTACATGCCTTCGCTGATGATGGCGTGGTTTGTCAAGAACAGGTTCGGCCGAATTGCCGGCCTCACAGCGTTCGCCGCGTTGTGGATTTCCTTCGAATACGCTCATTCCTTGAGCGAATTCTCATTTCCTTGGGTCACCATCGGAAATAGCCAGGCATACGACCTCATACGTGCCCAAATCGTCGTGTTTACTTCGGCGTACGGCCTTTCTGCAATTCTCCTGGCCTTTAACGTTGTTGCATTCATGCTACTTTTCAAGCTGGCCTCCAAGGAATGGGAGTTGAAATCGCGACAGGTTTTTCTCTCACTGGGGATTTTGTTGGTTCTCTACTGCGGCCCGCTTCTCTATGGAATAATCGTGAGGGCGACGTACCAGCGTGATCAAACCGCGACAACAATTCGAATCGCGGCCATACAGCCGAATATTGACCCGTGGGAAAAATGGGGAGAGGGGTTTAGCTCGAAATGGTCATCCTATCAAATGCAGTTGGCTGCATATCTTGCCGCAACTCGAAAAGTGTCGGAAGTTTCGCCCGATCTCGTGATCTGGCCTGAAACCGCCATTCCATTTCCCATCCTGCTGCCGGCATACGGGAATGAACGCCAAAAGGTCGTTCACCTGGTGGATTCGGTGAAGATTCCGTTGTTTACCGGCCTCAGCCATGTTGTGTATATGGATTCGGCGAATGCATCAGTCACCGCCCAAAGGCTCCGAAACGGCTCGATGTTCGTGGAGTCTTACAACTCTGCAATGTTCATCGAACCAGGAAACAGGATTGGTAATGTGTACAAAAAAATCGTACTCGTACCCTTTGCAGAAAGAATTCCGCATGCTTCCACGTTCAGGTTTCTCATCGAGCCGCTGAAGTGGAATGTGGGCATCAGCAGCTGGGGAAAAGGAGAAGATACCCTGGTCTTCATTTTGAAGTCTAAAGTCGACAAAGAGATAAAGTTTTCAGGGATGATCTGTTATGAATCAGTCTATCCTAACTACGTTCGGGAGTTTGTGAAGAGGGGAGCTGAATTCCTTGTCGTGATCACGAACGACAGTTGGTGGGGGAACACGTCGGGTACGTATCAACATGCTTCGTATGCTTCCCTGAGGGCAATCGAAAACCGTCGCTGGGTTGTGCAATGTTCGAACGGGGGTATTTCGGAAATTGTCGACCCGCTCGGCAACGTATCCTCACAAACAGGAATGTACACATCGGCCGAATTGGTCGGTGACATCGAGACTCGCTCCGAGTTGACGTTCTATACCCGATACGGCGACGTCTTCGCGCAGCTTTGTTTGTTTTGCTCGGCTGTATTCGTTATTATGGCTGTTGCAGATAGAATGAAAAAACGGTAAGAAATGCCATCTGACGGGTTCATTGACCTTCGCAGCGACACGGTGACAAAACCCTCGCAGGGGATGCGCGAGGCGATGGTTTCGGCCGAAGTTGGCGATGACGTGTTCGGCGAAGACCCGACCATCAACCGGCTGCAGGAACGCCTGGCAAAGCTGCTCGGGAAAGAGGCGGCCCTGTTCGTTCCTTCCGGCGTCATGGCCAATCAACTGGCAATCAAGTCACAAACGCTTCCCGCCGAGGAAATTATTGTCGAGGAAGGGTCGCATATCTTCAATTACGAAACAGCTGCGCCTGCTCTCATTTCGAATGTCCAGCTGCACACGATACAGGGAACGAGAGGGATTCTCACGCTCGCTCAGGTAGAGCCCGCCGTACGGTCGAAGGACTATCACCAGCCGCGGACGTCGCTCCTCTGCCTTGAAAATACGCATAACCGCGCGGGTGGCACCATTTATCCGATCGACGAGATCAAACGCTTGAGAGATTTCACCCGCAAGCAGGAAATCTTGATGCACCTCGACGGCGCCCGAATCTGGAATGCATGGATTGCAACAGGGGTGCATCCAAAAGAATACGCAAAATATTTCGATACGGTGTCAGTCTGTTTCTCGAAAGGGTTGGGTGCACCCGTCGGGTCGGCCATCTCGGGGACGAAAGAGACGATTCAGAAAGCGAGGAAGTTTAGAAAATTGTTGGGCGGCGGAATGCGTCAGGCAGGTATCCTGGCAGCGGCTGCTCTGTATGCGCTGGACCATAACGTCGAGAGGTTGCAAGAGGACCATGAGAAAGCGCAGTTCTTCTCGCAACAAGTGAAAAATGTGCGGGGTTTTCACATTGATCTCCCATCCGTTCAAACGAACATCGTGATCATAGACATTGCAAAAACTGGGAAGAAGCCGGCTGAAATCCTGGCTCGATTGAAGTCCAAGAAGGTTCTTTTGACAGAAATGACAAATACGAAAATCCGAGCTGTCATGCATCTGGATGTAACGATGGACCAGGTGGAGAAAGCGGCTAAACTTGTCGCGTTTACGCTATGAATAAAGCAAAATTCAAGCATGTGACACAGCTCCGGGTGAGAAACTATGAGGTGGACTGGCAGGGTATCGTCCACAACGCCAACTATCTGCATTATTTCGAAGTCGGCAGAATTGAATACGGGAGACAGTTGGGTGCCAAAATCGATATGAATGCAATTCAGGGTGAATCGAAAGTGGTGCTCGTCAGAAATGAGATTGACTATACCGCCCCGGCCTATTTTGATGAACTCCTGAACGTGCATACAAGAATGTTCTTCATCAAAAATTCCAGTTTTGCGATGGAAGGAATTCTGGAAAAATCGAAAACGGCCGAACTTGTGTCCACAAATATCGCCTTCCATGTATGGCTGAACCCCAATACGAACAAGTCGAAACCAGTCCCCGACGAGTTTCGCAGGATGGTTCAGCAGTTTGAGGGTTCTGACTTCGAGATTTTCTGGACAACGCTGGAAGTATGACATCTTTTGAAGAATTCAAGTCTCGGGTGACGCGGGGCAATGTCATTCCCGTGTTCGACACAATCCTTGCGGACACCGATACGCCCGTCTCTGTTTACCTGAAACTCAAGGACGAGTCGCCGTATTCCTTCCTGTTGGAGAGCGTTGAGGGAGGCGAAAAACTGGCCAGATACTCGTTCCTCGGGTTTGACCCTTTCATGACCTTTGAAATTCATGGAAGATCCTTCGAAATCAAATCGCTGCACGACGATGTGACAGTTCTGCCCACCCTTGTGAAGCCGGGTGACGATCCTCTGAATGCTCTCCGGAAGATTTTCGCGCATTTCAAAACGGTCAAAACGGAAGGCCTCCCCAGGCTGTCCGGAGGAGCGGTTGGTTTTTTCGGTTATGAAACAGTTCAACTTGTTGAAGACATCCCGGTCGCTTCAAAAGACGAATTGGGCATTCCCGACGGCCTTCTCATGTTTTGCGACACGATGCTAATTTTCGACAACGTTCTGAATCGGGTTTTTCTCGTTTCGAACGGTTATGTGCCTGCTTCCGACATGGCCGAGGCTCTTGTGCGAAAAGAGTATGACAAAGCGGTAGCAGAAATCGCAAGACTCAAGGGAATCCTCAAGAAGAATATTCGAGCCGAGCCGGCCTTGCCGCATGCAAACGGAATTCTGGAATATGAAATAACAAAGGATGAATTCCTCGCTGCAGTTCAAAAAGGCAAGAAGTACATCGTGGAAGGTGACATTTTTCAGGTGGTCTTATCGCAGCGTCTCAAGCGTAAGGCAGTCTTGCCGAGTTTTGACCTGTACAGAATGTTGCGGCTGATCAACCCGTCGCCGTACATGTATTATCTTCAACTGAGCGGATTTTCCATCATCGGCTCATCGCCGGAAATGCTCGTTCGCGTGGAGAATGGAATCGTGGAAACAAGACCCATTGCGGGCACACGGCGCAGAGGAAGCAGTTCAGAAGAAGATGTTCGGCTCGAGGACGAATTGATTCATGATGAAAAAGAACGGGCAGAACATTTGATGCTGGTAGACCTCGGGCGAAACGACATCGGCCGAATCAGTAATGCGGGCAGCGTTCAGCTGACGGAGTTCATGTCCGTTGAACGCTATTCGCATGTCATGCATATTGTCTCAAATATTCGCGGGACTCTGAGGAAAGAACTTTCTCCACTTGATGCGCTGTATTCATGCTTTCCAGCGGGGACGCTCACGGGAGCTCCTAAAATCAGGGCCATGGAGATCATCGCAGAACTCGAGTCCGTCAAGCGTAACGTGTATGGAGGCGCAGTCGGGTACATTGACTTCACCGGGAACCTCGATTCCTGTATCGCCATACGAACGATTGTGGAAAAAGACGGCATGCTCTATTTTCAGGCCGGTGCCGGTATCGTGTATGACTCCGTTCCTGAACGGGAATACGAAGAAACCCTGGAAAAACTCGGCGCCAATCTTAAAGCGCTGGATATGCTTGTGGATATTCAATGATCCTTGTAATCGACAATTACGATTCCTTCACGTA
>CAYIBG010000001.1:34061-36544 GCA_964361365.1 uncultured Ignavibacteriaceae bacterium
GACCTCTGGAGATTATTCCGGATCATGTCGGAATTCGTGGACGGATTCACGACGATGTCGAAGCACCAGAAACTGGTTTCCGTTTTTGGCTCAGCCCGGTTCAAACCCGGGTCGAAGTATTACGAGCTTGCCGTTCAGGTGGCAAAAGAGCTCGTAAAACGGGGCTTCAACGTTCTCACGGGAGGCGGGCCGGGCATTATGGAAGCAGGCAACAAGGGAGCGAAGGAGCAGGGCGGCGGATCCATAGGAGTCGGGATCGAATTGCCGTTTGAGGAGGCGATGAACCCGTACGTGGACAAAAAAAAATCCATTACATTCAAATACTTCTTTGTTCGAAAAGTCATGTTCGTCAAGTACTCACACGGGTTTGTGGTGCTGCCGGGGGGTTTTGGGACGCTGGATGAATTCTTTGAGGCAATCACACTTATTCAAACGAAAAAGACGAGGCCTTTTCCCGTTGTTCTTATCGGCAAGAGCTACTGGCAAGGACTGCTGGATTGGATCAAGAACACCATGATCGCCGAAGGAACAATTTCTGCGCACGATATGGACATCTTTCTTGTAACGGACAACCCGGTGGAGGCCGCTGAACTCATTGCGGGCTTTTATGAAAAGCATCCTGTCGCAGCCAATTTTTAACGAATTCATAGAAAATGTGGGAGGAGCGGGCGGATAATACCGCTTGCTTGTGGCCTCGCTATTGCCTATCTTATAATTGTGTTAGTAGATAGCCCGCTGTAAACGGGCTATTTTTTTTGAGATATGTCCTTACCAGAAACCAGGCAGAAAATCGAAGAAATTCTACAGCCTCTCGTTGAGGCCAGGTCTGCATTTCTTGTGGATATTCAAATCAGGAGCGAACGGGGCGGAAAGCTTGTTCAGGCGTTTGTTGATACGGACGAAGGGATCACGATAGAACTGTGCGCCGACATCAGCAGGGAATTGGACCGCATGTTGAGTCTGCATCAGGTCTTTCAAGGAAGCTTTCACATTGAGGTCTCGTCCCCCGGTCTCGATAAGCCCTTGAAGCTTCTCAGGCAATACCGCAAAAACATAGGACGAAAATTCAAGGTTCGCTACCGTTCAAACGGGGAAGTAATGGCCTTCACCGGCACTCTGGCAGCGTTGAACGGCGACCAGTTGATGTTCAACCCCGACTCGGGAGAAGCCGTCGCAATCTTATTTTCACAAATTGTCGAATCAAAAGAAGAACTACCCTGGTAGTTCCTTGGCAACGTTTGGAGGAATGAAATGAATCACGAGATCGTCGAATCATTTGCTCAAATGGTTCGTGAAAAGGGAATCGATAAAGATATCCTCGTAGGCATCGTCGAGGACGTCTTCGGAATGATGGTGAAGAAGAAATACGGCCTGAATGCCAAGTACGACGTCGTCGTCAACATGGATAAGGGAGACATCGAGATTTATCTGGAGAAGGTAGTAGTGGAAACCGTGGAAGACCCCGCCATTCAAATCGATGTCAAGGATGCGAGAAAAAAGAGCGGTGAAAATATCGATGTCGGCGAGGAATTTGTCGAAATCGTCCCGCTAGAGTCCTTCGGCCGGCGTCTTGTGATCAGCGCCAAACAGAACCTCAATCAGCGGATCAAGGAAATCGAGCGTGAGGCGATTTATAACGAATACAGCGCCTCCATTGGAGAGATTTTGGTGGGAGAGATTTATCAGATTCGAAAAGGAAAAGGAGAAATTCTCGTCCTTCACAGCAAGAACGAATTGATCCTCCCGCGAAGCGAGCAGATCTACAAAGAACGGTACAAGAAAGGCGATACCATCCGTGCCCTGGTAAAAGAAGTCCGGAAGGGGGCGGGCAATCCAGTCGTGATCATTTCCCGTACGGATCCCCAATTCCTCATGCGTTTGTTCGAAGTTGAAATTCCTGAGATTTATGACGGCATCATCGAGATCAAGCGTATCGCCCGGGAGCCGGGCGATCGGGCAAAAGTCGCGGTGCTGTCGCATGACGACCGGATCGATGCCGTGGGGGCCTGCGTCGGAATGAAGGGCGTCCGCATTCACGCCATCGTGCGCGAGTTGAACAATGAGAACATCGATGTCATCAACTATACGGAGGACCCTGTCATCTTCATCACGCGCTCTCTGGCACCGGCAAAACTGAAGGAAGTCCAGGTGGACGCCGAAACGAAAAAAGCCAGCGTTCTTGTGGCGAATGACCAGGTTTCGCTGGCCATCGGCAAGAACGGCCAGAACGTGCGGCTTGCTTCAAAACTCAGCGGATTTGAAATCCAGGTCGTGAAGGAAGGCGGGGATGAAGAGTACGACATGGACCTTTCCGAATTCCAGGAAGAGCTTGGAGAGCTGTTGTTCCATAAGTTCTTTGATGAAGGATACGAAACGGTCCGGGACGTCATCGTGGCGAAGCCCGAAGAACTTGTCACGACGTTTGGTCTGGAGCGTGAAAAGATCGACGAAATCCTCGCCATGCTGAAGAAGGGACTCGAAGA
>CAYIBG010000001.1:36644-46337 GCA_964361365.1 uncultured Ignavibacteriaceae bacterium
ATCCACTCTCATGGCGGAAACGAAGAAAACAAAAATATATAAACTGGCGACCGAGCTCAATCTTTCGAGTGACACGATCATTGAGTTCCTCAAAAAGAAGGGGTTCGAAGTCAAGAACCACATGAGCACGGTGACGGATGAGATGCACCATGCCGTGACCAGCCATTTCAAAAAAGAAAAGGATGTCGCCGAGCGCCATCACAAAAAAGTCCAGGAATTTCGCACGACCCGGAAGAAGGAGCCGGCAGCTGAGAAAAGGCCTGCGCGCAAAGACGAGGAAGAGATTGTCGTAGCTCCGCCCAAAGCCATTGACCCCGTAGTGGCTGAAGAAGCTGAGGAGCCGGTTGCTGCAACGCCGGCCATGGAAGTTGTTGAACCGACGGATCTACCGGGCCCGAATAAAGAAACCGCCCCATCGCCAATCGAAGCTCCACAGGTGGAAGAAGTGCAGGGGAAAGCAAAGACAACGCAAGTGACGGGCAAGGTACGTGGCACGTCTCCCCTTGAACAACTTGTTGCGCGGTCTCAACGTGGTCTGACGATTAAGGGCAAGATGGAGATTGCTGCGCCGGCGGCAGTTGCTGTCCAACCGGCCGGTGAGGCAGAAGAAGAAAAGAAGAAGAAAAAGAAGAAGAAAAAGATCCGTGAGGATGTGCAGCAGGTCAAAGCCCCTGTCGAAGTTGAGGACGAGGAATCAAAAGCCAAGAAGAAGAAGAAATCACGGAGGGCTGAAGTAAACGAAGGAGAAGTGAAGAAAGCGATCAAAGAAACACTGGCCGGTATTGACGAGACGGCCTCCGGATCTCGTGCAGCGCTTCGAAAAAAGAAAAAAGAAAAACGTGAGGAAGAGCAACAGCGAATTCTCGAAGAAATCGAACGGGATAAGACCAAGCTCAAGGTGACGGAATTTCTGACGGTGGGCGAGCTGGCAAACCTGATGCATGTGTCCGTCGCAGAAGTGATCCAGAAGGTCATGGGCTTGGGAATCATGGTTTCGATCAACCAGCGCCTCGAAAAGGACACAATTACACTCGTGGCGGATGAATTTGGGTTCCAGGTTGGGTTTGAAGACGAATTTGCCACCGATGCCCTTGAGGACACACCGGATCCTGTCGAATCCTTGCAGCCCCGGCCTCCCGTTGTCACCATCATGGGTCACGTGGACCACGGGAAGACTTCACTTCTGGACTATATCAGAAGCGCTACTGTTGTGGCCGGTGAGGCGGGCGGCATTACTCAACATATCGGTGCGTACGAGGTGACGCTGCCGAACAAGAAGCAAATAACCTTTCTCGATACACCGGGCCACGAAGCCTTCACGGCGATGCGGGCACGGGGCGCAAAAATAACCGACATTGTGGTACTCGTTGTTGCGGCCGACGACAGCGTCATGCCACAAACGGTAGAGGCCATCAGCCACGCACAGGCGGCCAATGTACATATGGTCGTTGCGATTAACAAAGTGGATAAACCAGAAGCGAATACGGAGCGCATCAAGCAGCAACTCGCGGAAAAAGGCCTTCTCGTGGAGGAATACGGGGGAAGGAATCAGTGCGTCGAGCTCTCGGCCAGAACCGGTAAAAACGTCGACCAGCTTCTCGAAAAAATTCTGCTCGAAGCTGAAATCCTGGATTTGAAAGCGAACCCCAATCGCACAGCACGCGGAGCAGTCGTTGAAGCGGAGCTTGACAAAGGAAAAGGCATCATAGGGACAGTCCTGGTGCAAAAGGGCTCACTGAGAATCGGGGATTCGTTCATTTGCGGAATTTGGAGCGGCAAGGTGCGTGCCATGTTCGATGAACGGGGTAAGCGAGTGGAGGTGGCGAAGCCTTCCCAGCCGGTCCAGATTACCGGGTTCGACGGAATTCCCCAGGCCGGTGACGATTTTGTTACGATGGTGGACGAGCGGCAGACAAGGGAGATCAGTCTCCGGAGACAACAGCTGAAACGTGAACAGGACTTCCGCCAAAGCCGGCGCATCACGCTTGACGATATCTCCAAGCAGATTAAGGAAGGCCAGGTAAGGGATCTTCCCGTGATTGTGAAAGGCGACGTCGATGGTTCGGTGGAAGCATTGGCAGATTCGCTGTTACGGCTTTCAACGAAAGAAGTAAACGTCCATGTTATTCACAAAGGAGTTGGTGGAATCTCGGAATCGGATGTCCTGTTAGCGGCAGCCTCCCGGGCGGTGATCGTCGGATTCCATGTCAGGCCGAATCTCAATGCGCGCCGGCTCTCCGAACAAGAAAACGTGGACATTCGCCTCTATAACATCATTTACGATGCCATCAACGACGTGAAGAACGCTCTGGAAGGCCTGCTCGCACCGACCGTGTCGGAAGAAGTCATGGGAACAGTGGAAATCCGGGATGTGTTCAAGGTCTCGAAGGTGGGCACCATTGCGGGCTGTTCCGTGAAGGATGGAAGGATCACCAGGAATAACAAAGTGCGCTTGGTACGCGACGGCGTTGTGGTATTCGACGGGACTATTTCTTCCTTAAAAAGGTTTAAGGATGACGTGAAAGAAGTGGAGCAGGGTTTCGAGTGCGGGATCGCACTTGAAAATTTCAACGACGTCAAAGTGGGTGACGTTATTGAGGCGTACAAAATGGTTGAAATGAAAAGGAAACTGGAGACGACATAAGGTGTCAGTCCGGACAGAAAAAGTTGCTTCCATGGTGAAAGAGGAAGTGGGCACGATATTTCAACGGAACTTTCCGATGGAGGAATACGGGTTCATCACAGTGACGGATGTACACATGAGTCCCGATTTAAAGATCGCTAAGATCTATGTGAGCATTTTTGGAGATGAAACGAGAAAAAAGAAGAGTCTTGCACTTCTGGAGTCGCAGAAGGCGTTCGTTCGTTCAACATTGGGTCATCAGATCAGAATCAAGTTTACACCGGAGATTGTTTTCTATCTCGACGAGACCATTGACCGTGCAATGAACCTGGAGAACATTTTCAAGCAAATTCATAAGGAAAATGGGTCGAGGACGGGGTCAAAGGAATAATGCATCCGGCCTGGACAAAAGCACAATGGGACTTTGACGGAATTGGCGAAGTCCTCTTGTTCGACAAACCGCTCGACTGGACTTCCTTCGACGCGGTAAAAAAAATCAGATCGCTCTTTCACATCAGAAAAGCCGGCCACGCCGGAACTCTTGACCCGAGAGCAACGGGATTGCTGATTGTGGCCACGGGGGCTGAAACAAAGAATATGCACCGATATACCATGCTGGAAAAAGAGTATGTTGGGTCGATGCAGCTTGGAATCCGAACTCCGAGCTTCGATTCTGAAACAGAAGTGGTGGAACGCCTGGACTTTGCGCACATAACCCTTGACGCGATAAGTGCAGCCATGGCTCAATCGGTTGGAACGCTCATGCAGGTTCCCCCCATGTATTCTGCGTCGAAGTATGGCGGTAAACCTTTATACAAGTATGCGCGGATGGGCAAAACGGTTGAAAGGGCCCCGAAAGAAATCGAGGTGAAGGAATTCAGCGCAGTGAAGTTCGATCTTCCTCACGTCGAATTCAAGGTCGTATGCTCCAAAGGGACGTATGTTCGCACACTCGTCGATGACCTGGGCCGGCTGCTGGGATGCGGGGCATGCCTCGTCTCGCTGCGACGTATCAGGATCGGCGAATATCGCGTCGAGGACGCGTGTTCCATCGAAGCGGCAAAGGAATTGGCGGCAAAAGTGCAACCCAGACTGTCGATGAAGTATGCAGGTAGCGTTCCAGCTCAGGGAAATTGAAAAAAACAGAAATTCGGTTGTAACGGTTGGTTCGTTCGACGGAGTTCATCGTGCACATCAGGAAATCATTCGCCAGGTAGTTGCCCGGGCGCAAGCCCGGCGTGGGCGAAGCGCCGTTGTGACATTCGAGCCGCACCCGAGTGAAGTCGTGCGGGGGAAAACCGGTCCGGTTCAACTCCTGACAAGTCTTGAAGAGCGACAACGTCTCGTCGAACCGTTCGGCGTTGACCTGTTCTTTGTCATCCCGTTCGATTATGATTTTTCCCGGCAATCGTCGCGAGAATTCTATGTGAAATATCTCGTCGAGGGGATGGGGGTAAGCGAAGTAGTAGAGGGCTATGACCATCATTTTGGCAGAGACAGGGAAGGAAGTGTGGAGGATCTCGTGAAGCTTGGGAAGGAATTTGAATTCTCCATCACGGCAGTCAAGCCGGTCTATGTGGGAGATGTGGCCGTCAACAGTTCGCGCATCCGTCAGCATCTTCAGGAAGGCACCGTCGAACAGGCGATGGTTCTCCTGGGAAGGCCCTACATGCTGGACGGTACGGTCGTCCGGGGTGATGCAAGGGGGAGGGAATTGGGATATCCAACGGCGAATATGCGCCTCAAGTCCGCGAGGAAACTGGTTCCGAAGAACGGAATTTATTTTGTGCAGGTTGGAAGCCTGGGGAGCGAAAAGTTCGGCATGGCCAGTATCGGTGTTCGGCCTACCTTTTATACCGACGGTGCGCGTGTGGTCGAAGTAAACATTCTCGACTTCTCTGACGACATCTACGGAAAGGACATTGATATTTATTTTCTGAAACGATTGAGGGATGAACTCAGGTTTGAATCAGCAGAAGCTCTCATTCAACAAATGCACAAAGACAAAGAAGCGAGTCGGCAGTTACAGGGCGAATTTCAGCATCTTCCCGCTAACCATCATTCGTACTTCATAAAAAAGGAGCGGTAATGCCAATCACGAAAGAACAAAAAGCAGAGTACATCAATAAATACGGAAAGGATGCGAAGGATACAGGTACCCCGGAGGTGCAGATCGCAATCCTGACAGCCCATATCATTGCGCTTTCGCCCCATCTCGAGCGACAAAAAAAAGACCATCATTCCCGCTTTGGTCTTTTGAAGATGGTGGGAAAGCGCCGGAAGTTGCTGGACTATCTTCAGCGGAAAGATGTTAATCGATATCGAAAGATTATTCAAGAACTTGACATTCGAAAGTAGACGCCAAATGGCGAATCTGCCTTGTGTCAATCCATTAAACGGAGTAAGAGTGATTTATGGTTTCCATTAAACAAATAGAGATAAGCGGTAAGACCATGACGTTCGAAACAGGCCGGTTCGCCAAGCAGGCGGACGGTGCAGTCATGGTTACGTATGCGGATACCATGGTGCTTGCGACAGTCGTTGGTGCTCATGAGCCCAAAGTAGACCAGGATTTTTTCCCTCTTCAAGTAGAGTATCGGGAAAAGACTTCTGCCGCCGGGAAGATACCAGGAGGATTCTTTAAACGGGAAGGCCGTCCAACGGAGAAGGAAATTCTCTCCTCGCGGCTTATCGACCGCCCGATACGGCCCATGTTTCCGAAAGACTACCGCAACGAGACTCAGATTCTTGTGACGGTCTATTCATCGGACATGATGCACGACGGAGACGTTCTCGGAGCCTGCGCGGCGTCAGCGGCCTTGATGGTTTCGGGCATTCCGTTTGACGGCCCGATTGCGGAAGTTCGGGTCGGTCGCGTCGACGGGAAATTCATTATCAACCCGACGCATGCTGAACTGGAACATAGCGACATGGATGTCACGGTGGCCGGTACGGCAGACTCAATCGTGATGGTCGAGGGAGCGGCTGCCGAGATTTCCGAAGCGGAAATGCTCGAAGCGATGAGGGTAGGCCACGAAGCGATCGGCAAGATTTGTTCCCTCCAGCTTGAACTGGCACGCGCGGTGAACCCGAAGCGTCGTCCGGTTGCAGTTCCTGAGACAGAGGCCGAACTGGCGTCTGAAGTGAAAAAGATGGCCGAGACAAAACTGCGGGAATTAAGCCGAACCGTTTTGACTAAAGATGAAAGGGTCGAGAAGACCAACAGTGTTTACTCTGAAGTAGAAACAGCACTCAAAGAACGCTTCCCAGGGAAAGAAAAAAAGATTGAAGAACTCCTGCATGACCTGGAGAAGGAGGCGATGCGTTCAACCATTCTAAACGATGGGAAACGTTTGGACGGCCGGGGTTTGGCGGCTATACGGCCGATTACGTGTGAAATCGGGCTCCTGCCGAGAACACACGGCTCGTCTTTGTTCACTCGGGGAGAAACTCAGAGTCTGACGACGGCCACGCTGGGAACAAAGTTGGATGAACAGAGAATAGACGGACTGTTGCCGGAGACCACCAAGCGGTTCATGCTGCACTATAACTTTCCTCCATTCAGTGTTGGTGAAATCAAAAGACAGATGTCGCCGGGACGCCGGGAGATTGGCCACGGAAACCTGGCTGAGCGTGCTCTGAAAAACCTGATCCCTGAAGAAAAGGATTTCCCCTATACCATTCGCGTGGTTTCGGATATCCTTGAATCGAACGGATCTTCCTCCATGGCAACAGTTTGTGCGGGCAGCCTCGCGCTCTTTGAGGCAGGTGTGCCGATGAAAAGCTCTGTTGCGGGAATTGCCATGGGGCTTGTGAAAGAGGGATCCCAAGTTGCTATCCTGAGCGATATTCTCGGAAATGAAGACCATCTTGGCGACATGGACTTTAAAGTGACGGGAACAAAAAAGGGTATTACAGCATTCCAGATGGATATCAAAATCATGGGGATTTCGTTCCAGATTCTCGAACGTGCACTTGCACAAGCGAGGGACGGACGACTCCATATTCTTGATGTCATGGCAAAAACGATAGACACGCCGCGGCCTGAATTGTCCCGTTACGCACCTCGCCTGCAAACCATCAAGATCCCCGTGGAGATGATAGGCCCTGTCATCGGTCCAGGCGGCAAGAACATTCGGAATATCGTGAAGGAAAGCGGTGCTGAAATCAACATTGAAGACGACGGAACGGTGACGATTGCAGCTGTGGAGAAGGAGTCGGCGGATAAAGCTCTGGAGATGATCCGGCGGCTCGTGGAGCTCCCTGAGGTCGGGAAGGTGTACAAGGCAACTGTGAAGAAACTCATGGATTTCGGCGCGTTTGTTGAAATTTTGCCGGGGAAGGAAGGACTCGTGCACATTTCCCAGCTCGATGTCAACAGAGTCGAAAAAGTAGAGGACATTGTGAAACTCGGCGATGCGATTGAGGTGAAGCTGATGGCCATTGACAGCGAAGGACGCTTAAACCTGAGCCGGAAGGCCTTGCTTCCTGGCGGCGAGAATGCGGCTGAAGAGATGGCGAAGGCCCGCGAGCGGCGCGGCCCGAGGGATGGAGGCCGGGATCGACGAAGAGAGCCTAGCAGAGATCACGGACACCGCTCGAGAGAATAGAGAGAGGAAACGTTGAAACAATCCTCACACCGAATATCAGCGGTGATGAGGATTTTTCATTTATGGACCTGAGAATCACACCTGCCCGGCGTTTGAAGGGAACGATTTCGGTTCCGGGAGACAAATCCATCGCCCACCGGGCTCTCCTCATCAGCAGTATTGCTGATGGAACGAGCTCCATCGAGTCGTTCCCGTCCGCAGCTGACCCGTTGAGCACGCTGAGCTGTATTCGAAACCTAGGCATTGAAGTGAGCCAGGCTGGAACATCGTTGCATGTGAAAGGCAGGGGTCTCAGAGGACTGAGGGTTCCAGCTGCACCTCTTGACTGCGGGAACTCAGGAACAACGATGAGGCTTCTGTCGGGGATCCTCTGCGGTCAGAATTTCACAAGCGAGCTCGTTGGCGATGAATCCTTAAACCGAAGGCCCATGAAGAGAATCATCGAGCCGCTTTCGGCGATGGGGGCAAAAATCTCCGGGACAAGGGAGTTTACGGCGCCTCTCAAGATTGACGGGGTAACGAACCTGCTTCCTCTCGATTACACATTACCCATTCCGAGCGCTCAGGTGAAATCCTCCGTTCTCTTCGCCGGGTTGTATGCTGAAGGTACGACTCGAGTCGTGGAAAGAACAGCGACACGCGACCATACCGAGCGGATGCTTGGGCTAAGAACTGTAAAAGAGAATGGTGTTCAAACGGTGGAGATCGAGCGGGGCAGAAAAATCCAAGCCAACAAGTACTCCATTCCAGGAGACATGTCTTCAGCCGCTTTCTTGATAGGGGCAGCAGTCCTTATTCCGAATTCGACCATAACGCTCCTCCGGGTTGGCTTGAATCCGACTCGCACAGCGGTCCTGGACGTGTTTCGCTCCATGGGGACGAAGCTCGTTGTAGAGAATGAATCAACCCAGGCTGGAGAGCCCTTTGGCGATGTGACAATCCTCCCTTCCGATATTTCGCCTCGCCTCGATCTTTACGGTCCTGTCGTCGCCGCACTTATCGATGAAATCCCGATCCTGGCCGTTGTTGCGGCTGTGGCAAAAGGTTCCTTCCGATTGCGCGACGCAGCAGAATTACGCAAGAAGGAATCCGACCGGATCGCCGTCATCGTTGGCAATCTTCGAGCGATGGGCGTGGACGTGGAAGAATCGGAAGACGGGTTTGCTTTTGAAAACAGAAAAACCTTAATTGGCACGGCCGTTCGAACATTCGGGGACCACCGTATTGCGATGGCATTTGGAGTTGCGGGGCTGCGCATTCCCGATGTCGTCATACAAGACGCCGAGTGTGCTGACGTGTCCTTTCCGGGTTTCTGGCAAACCCTTACCAAACTCAGTTCGTAAGATCATGAGAGAGCTATGGCGAACGTAAAGCTAGAGAACGTCAAGAAGATATACGAAGGCGGAGTTATCGCTGTACACGACTTCAGCCTGAACGTCGAGAACAAGGAATTCGTAGTCCTGGTTGGACCATCGGGCTGCGGAAAGTCAACAACGTTGCGAATGATCGCTGGACTTGAGGAGGCTTCCGAAGGCAGAATCTTCATTGACGGAGAGCTTGTCAACGACCTTCCTCCGAAAGACCGCGACATCGCCATGGTCTTTCAGAACTACGCCTTGTATCCTCACATGACTGTTCGCGAGAATATGGGATTCGGCCTGAAACTGCGCAAATTTCCAAGGGCTGAAATCGACAAACGAGTGAACGAGGCTGCCGAGATATTGGAGATCGGGCAATATCTCGACCGCAAGCCGAAGGCGCTTTCGGGCGGACAACGGCAGCGCGTTGCTGTCGGCCGGGCAATCGTGCGAAAACCGAAGGTGTTCTTGTTCGACGAACCATTGAGCAACCTCGATGCAAAGCTCCGGGTGCAAATGCGTACGGAAATCTCAAAGCTTCACAAGAAGCTCGGCGCCACGATGATTTACGTCACCCACGATCAAACTGAGGCGATGACGATGGCAGATAAAATTGTTCTTATGAAGGACGGTTTAGTCCAGCAGATTGCCTCGCCCATGGAAATCTACAGCTCTCCGTCAAACAAATTTGTCGCTGGGTTCATCGGAAGTCCTGCCATGAATTTCCTGGAAGGACAAATTGAAATATCAGGCGGGATGGGAATCAGGATGAAGGATTCCCGTGTGCTGCTTCCTGTACATAAACGCCAAGAGAAGAAGTTGAAGTCGAGGAAAAATTCCAACGTTATATTCGGCATACGGCCTGAACATATCTACCTCTCAGGGGATAAAGGTCGCGGGAAAGCAGCCTTGCGGGCTCAAGTTGAGGTGGTGGAACCCATGGGAAACGAAACGTTATTGTATTTTAAGACTTCTCCGGATGGAGTCCAGTATGTGGCGCGCTTGAATTACGGGGGAGTGATACCCAAACCAGGAAAAAATGTGGAAGTCAATTTTGATATGGAAAAAGCCTACTTCTTTGACCCGGAGAAGGAGAACGCGA
>CAYIBG010000002.1:0-32661 GCA_964361365.1 uncultured Ignavibacteriaceae bacterium
CCGCCAAAGAAAGCCTCACATCAAAGAATTAGAAAACTCTATGGACCTTTCAACAGCCTATCTCGGCTTGAAGCTTAAGAATCCTCTCGTCCCATCGGCTGGACCGCTTTCTCACAGCCTCGATTCTCTGAAAAAGCTCGAAGATAACGGAGCGGCGGCCATTGTCATGTATTCTTTATTTGAAGAACAACTAATCCATGAGGAAGCAGAACTCCATCATTATGTTTCATCCGGGGCTGAAATATCTCCCGAGGCTTCATCGTATTTCCCCCGTGCAGAGGAATATCACCTGGGTCCGCACGAGTATTTGGAGCTTGTCCGCAAAGGGGTTGAGTCACTTGATATTCCATTGATCGGGAGCCTGAACGGGACAACTCCGGGGGGCTGGACTGAATATGCAAAAATGATCGAGGATGCAGGGGCCGATGCGATCGAGCTCAACGTCTATTATCTCGCGACAGACCCCTTCATGGATTCGAAGGAAGTTGAAGACCGCTACATCGATGTGCTTCGCGCAGTCAAGAAAACGGTGAAAATTCCCGTGGCGGTCAAATTGAGTCCCTTTTTTAGTTCGCTGGCCCATATGGCGAAACGTCTGGTCGATGAAGGTGCGAGCGGACTCGTGTTGTTCAATCGGTCTTATCAGCCGGACATCGACCTCGTTGATCTCGAAGTGACTCCGAATGTCGTGTTGAGCGACTCTTCTGCCAACCGGCTGCCGATGCGCTGGATCGCCGTACTGAGCGGAAAGATTCAGGCCAGCCTTGCCGCGACGAGCGGGATTCACACGGCGGAGGATGCAATCAAAATGATTATGGCGGGGGCAGACGTAACGATGATGTGCTCAGCCCTGCTGAAGAACGGTCACGCGCATCTTGCGCACGTTCTCAGAGATATGGAACGATGGATGGCGGAACGTGAGTACTTATCTGTCTCACAAATGAAGGGCAGCATGAGCCATCGCTCTGTAGCCGATCCTTCGGCATTCGAACGGGCAAACTACATGAAAGCGCTCAACAGATTCCGCGTCATCGTCTGAGAACAAACTTGCCTTCATTCGAGGAAAAGAGTTTGAAGCTGCGCAACTACAATTGAGAAACGGGAGGAGACACATGCCACATCACGAGTTATGCCCAATGTGCGGAGTCATTCAAGAAATGGATGTGTCGGCGTTTCATTCGACAAAAGTTGATGCATATGACCAGACCACGACGATTGTGACGGTTGCGTACCACTGCAGTTCCTGTGGCGCGCTGGCTCGGTATGAGCACATCCAGGAGGAGCCAGAAGAAGCCCACGCCGCGTAGCGGGTTGGGTTGCGGGGAGGCAAATGGTTTCGCAAGAATACTGTCCTGGGTGCCGGGAGTTTCGGTATGTGCGATTTGAGGTTCAGAAGTGGAATTTTGTGGACTCCCAAGGCCGGGACAGTGGCGTTTTTGAAAGGCAGTATTTCTGCGAGGTGTGCGGGACATTTCTTCGAAGTGAAGATGTCATGAATGGCCATCAAAAAGAGCCGGTTGCATCGGAACCTGCACCAAGACATGTCACAAAGAGATAAGATACCCGTCTCAAGGATTTCTCATGACCATCACCACGGGTTGGTGATGAGTCGACGGATTCTCGACGCGGTCGATAATGAAAGTACGGATTTCTCCGCCCTCGCTGCTCAAATCACTCAGTTTTTTGACGATTACATGGTTCCCCATTTTGCAACGGAGGAAAACGACCTTTTTTCAGCGATCGAGCAAGAATTGGGCCCGTTGGCCGCGGTGAAGGAATTGGTTGCAGAGCACCATACCATGCGGATGCAAGTGACACGATTTCGGGTCCCGGGGTTGGAGATTGGCAGGCGCGAGATTGAGGAGTTCGCCCTCAATCTGGAACGGCACATCTTCAAAGAGGAAAGGCTGTTTTCCAGCGTTTCTCAGCAGTCAGAGGACAAGGATCGAGTAAGAACTGAGATCATTGACCTTTAGTCGCAGGAAGCACACACAAGGAATAGAGGCATGACGACCAAGCGGGCCATTGTGAAGCAACTGGAAGGAGTCGCGTTTGCCGGAAAGTCAGACTCGAATCACTGGGTTACAATGGATGGTCCGGTGTCTGTCGGAGGGAGCGATGCAGGGTCGCGCCCGAAAGAACTCTTGCTCATGGCTCTCGGAGGCTGCACTGGAAGCGATGTCGTTTCAATCCTGAAGAAAAAGCGTGTGTCATTCGACCGGGTGGAGATCGAACTGGAAGGGAACGTCCGTGAGGAGCATCCACAAGTGTTCACGGATATCCATATTGAGTATGTCGTGTACGGAGAAGATGTGAGTCCGGCGGATGTGGATCGGGCGATTGAGTTGTCTGCAACCAAGTATTGCTCCGTGTCTGCAATGTTGAAGGACAGCGTTCATCTGACACATTCGTACCGAATTGAATCAAAAGAAAAAAAGAAATCTGAGTTCATAAGCTCGATGTAACCTCTCAAGAACCAAGGAGGTTTTCATGAAACAGAATATGGGAACAGCGGATCGGGTCATCCGCTCGTTTTTGGCCCTCGCGTTGGGCATCTTCATGAATCTGGGGTTGTTGTCCCCCCTATGGCAGATTGCTGCGGGGAGTTTTGTTGCCCTCCTGTTGTGGACAAGCCTCTCAGGATGTTGTCCACTTTACAGTCTCATAAAAATCAAAAACCACACGACCCTTAGCTCCGTTTACAATCTGCCAGGCTGAGTACCATTCCCTTTCCGGGCCCCCGCGTCCCTCTCTCATTCTTAGTAAAGAACATCATGCGATTTTCATAATTGAGAACCAGGCCGGAAACAGAGAAAGAAACCTCTCTTTTTTCCTCACGAAAGGGCCATTTCCAGCCCAAAACCAACGGTTCAATGGCATGGCAGTTGCAGGCCAAGGAAGCATGGCGAATACTCGGTGTACCGTGAAACAGATGAGATCAGCGCTTTTAAAAGATGATCGCAATGCAATGTCGGGTCAACGGATCTACATCCAGCCCGGATGTGCGGCACCGGAAACACTGGTTGATTCCAAACCACCGTGGTGCCTGAACAGGAAGATGTAGAAGTAAAGCATCTTTCTCACCGTTGACCCGACTTGATATCGCAAGGAAGATGAAAAATCCGTCAGACAGGAATCATGTATGGAAATCGGAATTCTGAAAGAGAACGAACACATTGAGCAGCGGGTGGCTCTGTCACCTGTTGGAGTTCAGACACTCACGAGCCTTGGACACACGGTCTACGTCCAGAAGAGGGCCGGTGCGCTTGCTTTATTCTCGGACGAGGAATACCAGAACGCCGGGGCAACCGTGGTGTATAGTGCGGAAGAAATTGTAAACCGATCTGAGTTGATCCTCAAGGTCGCGCCCCCAACGCTCGATGAGCTCCGTTCGTTTGAAAAGGACCAGGTGTTGTTTTCGTTTCTGCATCTTGCCGTGTCGCAGGAAAAGCTCATCAAGGAGCTCCTGACAAAGGACATCATTGCCGTGAGTTACGAGCTCATCGAAAACTCGAGGGGCGAGCTTTCCATTCTCCAGGTTATGAGTGAGATCGCCGGACAACTTTCGATGCAGGTTGCGGCGCACTATCTCCAGGGGCAGCAAGGCGGGAGGGGAATCTTGCTGGGAAGTCTTCCCGGAATACCGCCAGCTTCCGTCGTCGTCCTGGGAGCGGGCGCGGTGGGAAAAACAGCGACACGCGTTGCACTGGGAATGGGGGCCTCGGTGACCATCATTGACCAGGATCTTTCCCGTCTGCGGGACATCGAAAATCTGTTCCAGTGGAGAGTTTCGACGGTGCTGGCGACCCCGGGGAACATTGCACGGGCGGTTCGATATGCAGACGCGCTGATTGGTGCGATCCTCATCAAAGGAGAAAAGTCGCCGCATCTTGTAACAGAATCGATGGTGCAGACGATGAAAAAGGGGTCGGTCATTATCGACGTGTCGATCGACCAGGGAGGGTGCGTCGCGACAAGCCGGCCGACGCGACTCGATGATCCAATTTTTGTTCAGCACGGAGTTGTCCACTATTGCGTCCCGAACATGGCCTCGTCTGTTTCCCGAACGGCCACGATTGCTCTGACGAACGCGCTTCTCCCCTATGTTCGAGAAGTTGCCGATCTGGGGATCCGGCGCGCTGTTCAAGCTGACCCGGGGTTTGCCAAAGGAGTGTGTGTGTTCGATGGAAAATGCACAAACTCGCCCATTGCAAAAGTGTTTAATCTCCAGTGGCAGGATCTATCCCAAATGATTGCAAGAATGTTCGAACCGATGAAGAACTGACTATGACCTGGCTTTCACTGTACAAATCAAAAGTTGTTCCGGTTGAGGATGCCGTATCGGTCGTCAAATCGGGGGACCATATTTTTATCAGCGGCAATGCCGCAACCCCGCTTTTGCTGACGAATGCGCTTGCTGCGCGAAAAGACGAATTGTTCGATGTTGAGGTCAACCACGTGTTATTGCTGGGCGATGACCCTCTGGCGAAGCCCGGCATGGAACGGCATTTCAGACATAACTCGCTGTTTGTTGGGCCTGCAGACCGCGAGGCGATCGCCGATGGCCGTTCAGACTACGTGCCGATTCATCTCTCTGAAATCCCAGACCTCTTCACGTCAAGAACGATTCCGCTGGATGTCGCGCTCATCCACACTTCTCAGCCCGACGAGCACGGGTTCATGAGCTTTGGGGTAGAATGTGCTGCCTCGAAAGCCGCAGCGGAGAGCGCAAAAGTTGTTGTCGCCCAGGTAAATGAAAAAATGCCCCGGACGCTGGGTGACGTGTTTATTCATGTGTCGCACGTCGACAAGGTGGTCGAGTGTTCAGAACCTCTTCAGGAGCTTGCCGAAACCGGGTTCTCCGAGATCGAGCGGAGGATCGCCAGTCACATTGCTCCGCTTATCCAGGACGGCGCCACTCTTCAGCTTGGCATCGGAGGCATACCGGATGCAGTTCTGTCTCAGCTGGACGGGAAACAGGATCTGGGCATCCACACCGAGATGGTCTCTGACGGTGTTGTGAAAGCGCTCGAGCGTGGGATTGTCACAAACATGAAAAAGACACTCCACCCCGGAAAAGTCATAGCCACATTTGTCCTGGGGTCCCAGCGATTGTATCAATACGTCGATAACAACCCCCAGTTTGAGATACATCCATGTAATTACACGAACAACCCGTTCATCGTAGCGCAAAACGCCAACATGGTGGCCATCAATTCGGCCATCGAGGTAGATATCACCGGCCAGGTATGCGCCGATTCGATCGGGTCCAAGATTTACAGCGGATTTGGCGGTCAGGTGGATTTTATTCGAGGGGCGGCGTATTCGAAAGGCGGAAAGCCCATCATTGCGCTTCCGTCGACCACACGCAATGGGAAAACCTCCCGAATCGTTCCCCATCTCAACAGGGGTGCAGGTGTCGTCACGACGCGGGCGGATGTCCATTATGTTGTCACAGAGTATGGCGTCGCATTGCTTCACGGGAAAAACCTGAGTCAACGAGCGGAGGCTCTTATCGGAATCGCACATCCGTCGTTTCGTCCTGAGCTTGAAGAGTACTTCAGGACGCTGACTCGACTTCGTGAAGTCGCTGTCCCAAGTGCCTAGGAGAGGGAGGATGGACATGAATCAAGGAACCATGGATGTGCCACCGACCTCAATGAAAGTTGGAGGAGGTGTTGAGGCCATGAAGATCGAGGCAGTTACAATGTCAGGCGATTCAAAGTTGTATGGTAGGTTCGAAATACGGCAAGTCTATAAGCGGAATTTGATCCGGGCGTTCGTCATTTCTACTGTCATTCAATTTGCTGGGACGGGGACATACTACGGCGTAAAATACCTGCAGGAAATGGGCGACGACGCGCCGGTTCGAATGGTTCGAATCATGAAATACACTGACCTTGGCCCCCCGCCCTCGCTCACCAACAGCGCCCCGCTTCCGTCGATCGGGTTGAGCACTGGAGCAGTGAAGCCCAGCATCGGTATTCCAGTTCCGGTGCCCGACGCGCAGGTGAATCCGGAGCAGGTTTTCGCAACGCAACAGGAACTTTCGGCGGTAACAAGCCCGACATCGGAAGGCACGAACACAGGAGCAGGAGTGCAAATTGAAATCGACGACCCCGGCATCGACGAATTCATTCCTGTTGAAAAGGAACCTCAGATTGTCAAATCCATTACTCCGACCTACCCGGAGATAGCGCTGCTCGCGGGTATCGAAGGAACCGTGTGGGTGAAGGTGCTGGTGGGGAAAGACGGTAAGACAAAGCGCGTCGTAGTTCTGAAAGAAATACCGAAAGGGATTTTCGCAGACGCAGCCACAGCCGCAGCAAAGGATTTCGTGTTCACGCCTGCCATCATGAACTCGGGGCCTGTGGCGGTTTGGGTTGCTATCCCGTTTAAATTCACCATCAAAAGTAAATCTGCGTCCTGAAACAACCGAATTGAAAAGGCAACCATGGTCCGCAAACAAGAAGCATTAGACTATCACGCTCAGGGCAGAAAAGGGAAAATCGAGGTTATTTCCTCAAAGCCTTGCGCCACGCAACGCGACCTTTCTCTTGCCTATACTCCCGGAGTTGCCGAGCCTTGTCTAGAGATTGAAGCAAATCCGGATGAGGCGTATCGGTACACTGCAAAAGGGAACCTCGTTGCAGTCATCTCGAATGGAACTGCTGTTCTTGGATTAGGCGACATTGGCGCGCTGGCCGGCAAACCTGTCATGGAAGGGAAAGGCGTCCTTTTCAAACGATTTGCCGATATCGACGTGTTCGACATCGAGCTCAACTCGCACGACCCGGACGAGATCATCCGCGCCGTGAGGATGCTCGAGCCTACGTTTGGAGGAATCAACCTCGAGGACATCAAAGCGCCGGAATGTTTCTACATCGAAGAGCAACTCAAGAAAACAATGGGTATTCCGGTCTTCCACGATGACCAACACGGCACTGCCATCATCAGCGGGGCGGCGCTTGTCAACGCTCTCGAGATTGTCCGGAAGAAGATCGGCGAGGTCAAGGTTGTCTTCAGCGGAGCTGGAGCTGCGGGAATTGCGTGTGCGAAATTGTACGAACGGTTGGGGGTCAGGCGGGAGAACATGATGCTTGTCGACACCAAGGGAGTCGTTTTCAAGGGCCGAAAAGAAGGGATGAACCCCTACAAAGAGTACTTTGCGGCCAACACGGAAGCCCGAACTCTCGCCGATGCAATGAAAGGAGCCGACGTTTTTTGCGGTGTTTCGGTAAAGGGGATTGTGACAAAGGATATGGTGAAATCCATGGCCGATAACCCCATCGTGTTCGCCATGGCAAACCCAGACCCCGAAATCACCTATGAGGATGCCACGAGTGTCCGCGATGATATCATCATGGCCACGGGCCGGTCGGATTATCCAAACCAGGTGAACAATGTTCTTGGGTTCCCTTTTATTTTCCGCGGCGCTCTGGACGTTCGGGCCACGACCATCAACGAAGAAATGAAAATCGCAGCGTCCCGGGCGCTGGCTGAGTTGACGAAGGAAGACGTGCCAGACTCGGTTCTCAAGGCCTATGGTGAAAAACGAATTGAGTTTGGGAAGAAATATATCATCCCAAAGCCGTTCGACCCGCGGGTGCTTCTCTGGGAGGCGACAGCAGTTGCTCAGACAGCCATGCAGACTGGCGTCGCAAAAGCCCCGTTTACGGATATTGAGGCGTACCGGGATTCGCTGGAGGCAAGGCTTGGTAAGTCGCGCGAGGTGTCCCGATTCTTCATCCATAAGGCACAACACGAGCCCAAGCGTATTGTCTTCCCAGAGGGCGAAGAGGAAAAAATCCTGCGCGCTGCCCACATTTTGATCGACGAAGAAATTGCAAAGCCGATCCTTCTGGGGAGCCGCACGCTCATGCGACAGAAAGTCGCCGAGCTGGGGCTCGATCTGGAGAAGGCAGAATTCATCAACCCTTCCAAGTCCCACAGGTTTGATGAGTACGTCACAGCCTACTATGGAGCGCGAAAGCGAAAAGGGGTTACTCGCTTTGATGCAGAACACTTGATGAAAACTCATAACATGTTCGGCATGATGATGGTGGAAACGGGCGATGCTGACGGCCTCATTTCCGGGCTCACCCAGCATTATCCCGAGACGCTTCGGCCAGCACTGCAAATCATCGGAACACGTAAAGGAGTGAAAAACGTGGCAGGGCTGTATATGATGGTTTTCAAGAATCAAACCATCTTCATCGCCGACGCAACGGTGAACATAGACCCGACGAGTGAAGAGCTCGCCGAGATTGCACTCCTTGCTGCGGAGAAAGCACGGGAATTCGACATCGAACCGAAAATTGCCATGCTTTCATTCAGCAATTTTGGCAGCTCAAAGCATCCCTTAGTTGAGAAAGTTCGCCAAGCAGTTCAAATCGTGAAGAAAAAAGCCCCCGATCTGGCCATCGACGGGGAAATGCAGGCTGATACGGCCGTAACACCGGAAATCATTGCAGACTACTTCCCGTTCAGCACGTTGAAAGGCGCAGCCAACATCCTCATCTGTCCGGATCTGACCTCGGCAAACATCGCGTATAAGTTGCTGGCGAGGCTGGGCGGCGCGGTTGCTATTGGTCCCATCCTGTTGGGAATCCGTAAACCGGTCTATTTGCTGGCAACAGGTTCCGACGTAAGCGATATCGTGAATATCACGGCAATGGCGGTGTTTGAAGCGCAAAGGATTTCGGATGAAACCACCAAGCGACGCGTTTCCAGTCTAGCAGAAATAGTGT
The DNA here is from genome assembly GCA_964361365.1 of uncultured Ignavibacteriaceae bacterium. Lineage (GTDB taxonomy): Bacteria > Bacteroidota > Ignavibacteria > UBA10030 > UBA10030 > JANOGR01. The sequence continues at coordinate 8,751 of CAYIBG010000002.1, forward strand.
CAGTGTAGTCAGAGTCCGAAAAGGAGAAGGACATGCAAGACAGACCCCAAAGGTGGAAAGACTCGACGTGGCAGATTCATCCCCGATTGAACATGCCGGAGCTCAAACCGGAGGCCGTGCTTTGTGCGGTGTTGGATTCAGACCCGGTTGAACAATTCAAGAAGCAGCTTCACCAGAACCGGGAAAGATTCCGGAAAGAGATCGAAGCTGAAATGGAGCCCTTACGTCGAGAATTGCTCAAGAAAGCGCAGATAACTGCAACGTGGGATGGCTTATTCCGGGCTGTTCATGGCGATCAAGTCTTCCTCCTGACTCCGGAATCCACTCCCAAAGAGTCGTTGACGAAAGCAACGCTGGTCAGTTCGAACAGTCCAGCCGGCAGGAAGTGGTTTACAACGAAGATCAGTTATCAGGATAACGCACCGACGTGCTGGTGTATCCCCAATGAAGTCTCGGTGGGCAAAGTCACGGAAGTTGAACTGCAGAATCAAAACAGGTTCAATATTCAACATCTGTATCACCAACTGATTGAAGAGGGGCAATAATGATCCGCGGAACAATTCTCGTTGCGCAAAACATCTGCAAAGGGTGCGAGCTTTGTATTGCCGCATGTCCTCAGGAGTGCCTCGGGCTATCTGAGCGCCTCAACCCCCGCGGCTATCGTTACGTTCAACTGATCGCGGACACCTGCACCGGCTGTATCAACTGCGCCCTTGTTTGTCCTGATGTTGCAATCACTGTGTTCCGTGAGCCAAAACCCGCGGCGAAGAAAGTTGCCGTATCACAACCAGCGACAGAGGTAGTTCGATGACGGACGACATTCGTTTGATGAAAGGAAATGAAGCTTTAGCAGAAGCCGCGCTTCGGGCCGGGATGCATGCGTACTTTGGCTATCCTATCACGCCTCAATCTGAGATCCTCGAATACCTTGCAGTCCATGGTTCGAAGCGCGGCGCTGTTGTCCTTCAGGCGGAAAGCGAGTTGGCGGCGATCAATATGGTGTACGGGGCGGCGGGTGCGGGAGCGCGGGTCATGATCACATCATCCAGCCCCGGTATCAGCCTGATGCAGGAGGGTATTTCGTACATGGCGTCGGCGGAAATTCCGTTTCTGATTGCCAACGTGCAGCGCGGGGGCCCCGGGCTGGGGACCATCCAGCCTTCACAGGCAGACTATTTTCAGGCAACAAAAGGCGGGGGTCACGGAGATTACCGGCTTCTGGTTCTCGCGCCTTCTTCCGTCCAGGAGATGGCCGATTTCGCATTCTTAGGATTTCGACTGGCAGAGGAATATCGCATTGGTGCCATGATTCTCACCGACGGCGCATTGGGGCAGATGATGGAAAAACTCGTCTTGCCGCCGGATGGCTCCCTGCGCCAAACGGAAAAACCCTGGGCGACGACGGGGAAACCGGTTTTCCGCGAAAGAAACATTCTCACGTCCTTGTTTATTCAGCCGGAAAAAATGGAAGAAGTGAACCTGAAGCTCCAGGCAAAATACCGACGTCTTCACGAGGAAGTGCGATTCGAGACGTTCGGCCTCGACGACGCAGAGATTGTTCTGGTTGCGTTTGGGCTGAGTGCGCGCATTTCCCAGAAAGCGATGGAATTGGCGCGTGAGCGCGGTATCCGGGTTGGCCTTGTCCGGCCGATCACGCTTTATCCCTTCCCGACTGCTATTCTTGCCCAAGTTGCGTTGACAACAGAAGCTTTTCTTGTCGTCGAAATGAACGCCGGCCAAATGCTGGAGGATGTGGAACTGGCTGTCCGCGGTATGAAGCCTGTGTTCTTTAAGGGAAGGATGGGAGGCATGCTGCCGTCTCCCGAAGAAGTGTTGAAGGAAATCGAGACTCTTGCGTCGAAAGTGGCTGTCGAGGTGCGCAACTAATCGAGGGAAAACCTGTGGAAATCAAACCGACAAACGGATTCGAAGAGGTGTTTTCCAAGACGAAAGTCCTGACGGACGTTCCGATGCACTACTGCCCAGGCTGCGGTCACGGCGTAGTTCATCGGTTGCTCATGGAAGTCGTCGATGAGATGGGGATCCAGGACAAGACGGTCGGTGTTGCACCGGTCGGGTGCTCTGTGTTCGCCTACCAATACCTGAACGTGGATATGCAGGAAGCAGCTCACGGAAGAGCGACGGCTGTGGCCACCGGAATCAAGCGTGTGCTTCCGGACCGGTACGTCTTCACGTACCAGGGCGACGGCGACCTTGCCGCTATCGGGACGGGGGAGACGTTCCACACAGTGAATCGCGGTGAAAACATTCTCATGGTGTTCATCAACAACGGCGTCTACGGAATGACCGGCGGACAAATGGCTCCCACAACACTTCCGGGAATGAAGACGACAACATCACCGTTTGGCAGGGATGTGTCAACGATGGGATACCCCCTGAAGATTACGGAACTTCTCGCGCAACTGCCCGGAGCCTACTATGTGACACGGCACGCGGTGCACACGCCCACGGCCGTGCGGAAACTGAAGAAATCACTTCGCTTGGCATTTGAGTTTCAGGAAACAAAAAAAGGAACGTGCTTCATTGAAGTTGTGTCCAACTGTCCTTCCGGGTGGAAGATGACGCCGCAGGAGTCCAATAAGTGGATGGAAGAGAACATGTTTCCGTATTTCCCGCTGGGCGATTTGAAGATTCCCACCGACCGGCGCAATTGATGAGAGATTTCCTCATGATATCAAGGTGAAATGATGTTCATCCTCCTGCTGGTTGTCAGTTTTCTCATATCGGTCGTCGTTTGCTTTGTCGTTGCAAGAGTGTTCCAGAAGCCTGTCGCCAGCATTCTTCAACGGTTGATCTCGGAAGAAGTTCACACAGCATGGGTCAAATATCTGAAGTTTGCGGTCTATGTCGTCGGTATCTCAGGGGGAGTCAGGGTGTGGGACCTCCAAAAATACATCACTCCAAAAACAGAAGGTGGAGCCATCCTCGAGCTGACACAGGATCGATGGATACTTGAGATCTACTGGACAATCATCGGGACGCTCCAAAGCATCGCCTGGATGCTTCTGGTTTTCTTTGCCTTCGCGCTGATTGCATATGTCGTGGTCAAGGGACAAGAACTTAAACGCCAACCAAGAACTCGATAGTCCAGTGGAAGTCTACTCTCGCAAAATATCATCAGAAGAAGCAAAAGAGAGCTACGTCCTTGTTTTCAAAGACAATCTTTCTTTTTTCCCGACAGCCGGCAGGACATTTGAACTTCAACAGGGCGCGGCGCAGAAGCGTGTAAAAGTAGAGTCGTATCGTTGCACATGCCGCGGGCCGGAATCGCCGCACGAACATTATTTCATTCCATGGAAAGGAATGAAGGCCGGCGACACGGTCATCATCAGGAAGGATCCAAAAAAAGCGGCTGGCTACACCCTGCAACTGAGGAGTTCTGAAGGCCAGGCAGAGTTATGCGGTTGAGGAGGGAACAATGAGTTCAGCTCACGAAATAATCATAGCAGGTTTTGGCGGCCAGGGAGTGCTTTCGATGGGCCAAATCCTGAGTTACGCAGCCATGGTGGAAGGTAAAGAAGTGAGCTGGATGCCTTCGTACGGCCCGGAGATGCGGGGTGGCACTGCGAATTGCATCGTCATTGTTTCGGACCAGCGCATCAGTTCCCCCATTGTGACTACGTTCGATTCGGCAATTATCCTGAACCAGCCGTCGATGGACAAGTTTTTGCCGCACATCAAGCCGGGCGGGTTGCTCGTGTATGAGAAGTCGACGATCATCAAGACGCCGGATCGTTCGGATATCGAGATTTTGCCCGTCGCAGGGATCATGGAAGCCCAGGCACTCACGAGCAAACAAGTCGCGAACGTTGTGATGCTTGGCGCTTTTCTCGAGCGGCGGCCCCTCGTAGACCCTGAGAACATTGTGAAAGCTCTTCGAAAAGTGTTGCCGGCACACAGGCTTCAACTGTTGCCGCTGAATGAACAGGCTCTCAAACGGGGAAAAGAGCTGGCTCAACAGCACACCGAGTCCTTGATGGCTTAAGATGAAGAATCAGAAAGGAAGGCCTATGAATCTCGAAAGTTTCAGGTGCGACCATGCCTGCAGAAACACATGTGCGACCCTTAGTGAGGCGCTCCGTACGGAGACCAAGCTTGTCGAGTTTTACGAACAGATCATGGCAGAGTGTGATTATCCGGAGATAAGCCGGTTTGTACGTGAACTCGTTGAAGAGCGCCGGAAGTCCATTCTTCGCATCGTGCAAAAGCTCAACGAGATGTATGCGCGGGGCGAGATCATGGACGGCGTGGGAGCGAGTTTCGACCCCGCAAAACGCTGACCTGCAAACCTCTTCAGATCTGCGGGGCAGGTTTATCCGCGAAGCCATTACGCCACTTTCCCAGTTCTGCAAACCATTCCTATCGTCAAGAACGAATTTCAGACAATTCGGTGCAAAACCTCAGAAAATGGCGTTTTTTCACATGGCACACTGTTGGCTAAGAAGGGATCCGATTTGAGTCTTTTCCTTACGGGAGACTTGAAATGAGAAGAATCAAAAAAATCCTGGTTCCGACCGATCTTTCGGAGCTTTCTTTGGCAGCGATCGACTATGCACGTTCTCTGGCAACCGTCTACGGGGCGAGGGTATTCCTGCTTCATGCTGTCGACGTCGTACCAGTGGTTTCCTTTCCGACGATCGATTTCACGCTCGAAACGTCCTTGCAGGACGAGACTGAACGGGGAAAGGAGATCCTCGAGAATTTTGCTTCGCGCTTCCTGGGCGACGTTGACCAAGTCACAGCCGTGGTGCGGCGCGGTTTCGCCTATGAAGAAATCATGAGGTTTGTGGACGAGGAGGAGATTGACCTGATCGTGATGGCAACGCATGGCCGAACGGGTTTACCGCACATTATTATGGGGAGTGTGGCGGAAAAGGTTGTCCGTCATTCTCCTGTTCCCGTTTTGACGATAAAACCTCCGAAGGTGCAAGAACAATCCCGGGAACGAGAGCATCCTGCCGTGCTTCACATGCAATGAAGTTTTCACAACGAACGATGAGCCATGAGCATTTTTTTCAGTAAGCAATGCGAGTACGCCCTGCAGGCAGTTTTGTATCTTGCCTTAAAACCTGCAGGGGAGATGACCTCCATAAAAGACCTCGCAGCGAGTCTCGCGATTCCATACCATTTCGTCGCGAAGATCCTGCAGGATCTCACACATAAAGGTTTGTTGGCTTCGCAGAAAGGGCCGAATGGCGGGTTCACCCTGGCGATAGAGCCGAAAGAGATAACGCTCCTCCATATTGTGGAAGCGATTGATGGAGTCGCATTCACTAACGGATGCGTGCTCGGATTTTCTGAGTGTTCCGGGAAGAACCCTTGTGCCGTCCACAACCAATGGGGGGAGTTGAGAGAGACCATTTATAGCATGCTCGTAAACAAGAATATGGGTGAGATGGCAAGGGACATGAAGAAACCAGAGTACAACCTGGCGGCAAGTTAAACGGTTTTTTTTGGGAATAATTCGGATGAATTTATCTGATTCCTTGCCGGCGCAACAGAAAAAATGGCAAGGGAAGAGTGTAGGGGAACAGTACCAAGCTATGGCCCTCAAGATTGACGAATCAGAAAAAACTGAGCTCCGGGTGGCCGAATTCTACGACGGTCTTGCTCCTGATTACGATCTCATGACAGGGTTTGACAAGAGGTTTGTGCAGGAACGGCCATTCTTCCGGGTTCTCATTGAGAAGTACAAAATCCGGACAGCACTGGACGCCGGGTGCGGCACCGGGCTTCACTCACTTCTGCTTGCCCGGCTTGGAGTGGACGTCACGGGGGTAGATATTTCCGAGGCTATGATCAAAAAGGTGGATGATCATGCAAAGCACCTTCAGCTCAAAGTGAAGGTGTTCAAAGAAAGTTTTCGGAACCTGTCTTCAACGCTGAAGGAGCGTTACGACCTGGTGCTTTCAATGGGTAATTCTCTCGCCCACATTCTCAGCGAAAAAGAAATGGAGGACGTCCTGCGTGGGTTCCGGCATCTTCTGAAATCAAAAGGACTTCTTTACCTTCAAATCCTGAATTATGAGAAGATCTTGCACATACGAGAACGAATCCAGAGCACAAAAGAAACTTCGGACAAAACCTTTGTTCGATCTTATGACTACGGCGAGAATGAACTGTCATTCAATGTCCTCACGCGCACAAAATCGGACGGAGCTTCGAAAGAGTCCGTGAGAACAGTGAGGCTTCACCCGTGGGTACGTCCAGGGCTGTTGAACCTTCTGAAAAAGGCGGGTTTCGAAAGTATCGCCGTCTACGGAGGGATTACCCTGCAGGCATTCGACGCAAAGACCTCTCAAGATCTCGTGGTGCTCGCCACGTCTCGGGAGTAGAACGAAAAAAAGTGCTTGACATGAAATGAACCAGGGATTATATTTGGATAACCAGGTCTACTTATCTAAATACTGTGTCCCTTATCTTTAGTAAATCCTGCGAGTACGCACTGCAGGCCTCTCTGTTTCTGGCCAAGCAGCCGAAGGATGAGTTCGTCCTCCTCCGCGAGATCTCAGACAAACTCGATATTCCTCATCACTTTCTCAGCAAAGTTCTTCAAACGCTCACACGCGCAGATTTCGTGACGTCGTACAAAGGCGCCAAGGGCGGCTTTACGCTTGCCCGGCCGTCGAAGGATATTTACCTCATGGAAATTGTCCGTGCCATGGACGGCGACAAGTTCCTGGAAGAGTGTGTCCTTGGTTTTCCCGGTTGCAGTGACAGGACTCCCTGTCCAGTACATCCCCAATGGAAGCGTGCAAAAGAAATTGTCATGAACATGCTTCAGAAAAAAACGCTTGCAGGGCTCAGCAAGGAGCTCGAACCAAAACTTGACCTTATAGCGCAACTCTCCGCTTGAAGAGTTGTCGGCTGTCGCACGGGTCCCTCTGATCCAGAACCTTACAGAAGGAAAGAGCCATGGATAAAATCAACCGACGAAATTTTCTCGAGAAATCCGGCAAAGGATTTGTTGGTGGAGCTCTTTTGGGGAGTATGTTCGACCTCCACTTGCTTCAGTTTACTCAAGAAGTGGACAACCCCCTCGCCTTTTACCCAAATCGAGATTGGGAGAAAGTCTATCGCGACCAGTATCACTATGATCGATCATTCACCTACATCTGCGCTCCGAATGATACTCATAATTGCCGGCTGCGAGCATTTGTCCGCAACGGCATCGTCGTGCGGATTGAACAGAATTATGATGCCACGGCCGTTTCAGACATTTACGGAAACACAATCCCCCCTTCATGGAATCCACGCGGTTGTTCGAAAGGTTTTACCTACGTTCGCCGAATGTATGGGCCGTACCGTGTAAAATATCCGATGATCAGAAAGGGATGGAAAGAGTGGGCGGATGGCGGATTTCCAACAGATTCAAAAGGCGTTCCCGACCAGAAATACTTTTTGCGTGGCGAGGACAGTTGGATCAAGATAAACTGGGATGACATCTCGACGTACGCAGCGAAAGGCTTGTTGCATGTGATGAAAAAGTATCAAGGAGAGCAAGGGGCCGAAAAGCTGAAAATACAGGGCTATCCTGAGGAGATGATTGAAGCGATGCACGGGAGCGGTGCACAAGTGCTTAAGATTCGTCCCGGCATGTCGATTCATGGCATTCTTCGCATTCAGGCGCTGAAGCGATTCGCGAACATGCTCGCATTGCACGACGAGGAAGAAGCAAAGAAGCACCATCGCGACCCGTACGGCGCCCGCTCATGGACGAATTACGATTGGCATGGTGACTTACCGCCCGGTCACCCGATGGTCACCGGCATTCAAACCCACGACGATGACCACAACAACTTCCGTCACGCCAGACTTTTCATTATGCAGGGCGTGAACTTTGTCGAAAACAAGATGTCGGACGCCCATTGGTGGATTGAAACCATGGAGCGCGGTGGAAAGATTGTGGTCATAGCCCCGGAGTACGGCCCTTCCGCGCAAAAAGCCGACTATTGGATTCCCGTTCGGCCGGGAACCGATCCGGCACTGCAGTTGGGCGTTACAAATGTTTTGTTTAAAGAAAAACTGTACGACGCACCCTTCGTCAAACGATTCACCGATATGCCTCTCCTGGTTCGCATGGACACCCTGAAACTTCTTCGTGCGTCAGACATTTTCAAAGATTACAAGAATCAGGAGCTGAAGGGCTATAGTGTTCAAGTGCAAAAGATAGACCCCGAGGCCCGAGAGCGATGGGGCGACTTTGTTGTGTGGGACTCCAAGTCAAAGAAAACTGTTGCCGTGACAAGAGAGGATGTTGGAAAATATATTGACGAAATGAAGATTGATCCAGCTCTCGAGGGGACTTTTTCCGTGAAAGACATGAAGGGAAGACAAATCAAAGTTAAATCCGTCTTTCAACTCTATAAAGAGCTTTGCGCTGAATACGACCTGGATGCAACCCATGAGATCACTGGTTCCCCGAAAGAACTTATCGTTCGTCTTGCGCGAGATCTTGGAAGCATCAGGCCAGCGGCGGTACACACCGGAGAAGGCGTGAACCACTACTTCCATTGCGATCTGACGACGCGAGGAACGTTCCTATGGATGGCCCTTACGGGCAATATCGGCAAACCGGGTTCGGGAGTTGGACACTGGGCAGGGAATTACAAGTTTTGCGTGTTCGATGGTCTTGCGAAATTTAATGGTGAAGATCCATTTAACATGAATCTTGACCCAAACGCAAACGGGAAGGATGTCAAGAGCAAGAAGTACTACAAGCCCGAGAATCCGGCGTACTGGAATTACGAGGATCTTCCACTCATTGTGCAAACACAAGAAGGTCGCAAGGTCTTTACCGGGAAAACGCATATGCCCACACCGACGAAAGTGCAGTGGACTGCGAATGTGAATCTGCTGAACAACGCCAAGTGGGCATACAACATGGCAAAGAATGTGGACCCAAAGGTCGAGATGATCGTGGTCAATGAGATGGAATGGACTGGGAGCTGTGAGTTTGCTGATATCGTGTTACCCGTGGAGTGTTGGGCAGAACTCACGCTTCCCGATATGACTGCCTCATGCTCGAATCCGTTTTTGCAGGCGTGGAAGGGGGGCGTGAAGCCAATTTTCGATAATCGCAACGACGCCTTGATCATGGCAGGAGTTGCTGCGAAGCTTGCCGAGTTGACCGGCGATCAGCGCTACCGGGATTATTTCAAATTCATTTTAGAAGGAAAACCAGAGGTATACCTCCAGCGCGTCCTTGATGCCGGCACTACTACCGATGGCTACAAGATCGATGAACTACTCAAGAAAGATGCTGCGGTGTTGATGATGTTCCGAACCTATCCACGTATTCCAGGCTGGGAGCAAATCAATGAATCGAAACCGTTCTATAACAAAACGGGGCGGATTGAATTTTACCGCGAAGAGGACGAGTTCATCGAATACGGCGAAAATCTCATTGTTCACCGCGAACCTGTCGAAGCGACGCCGTATCTTCCCAACGTCATCGTGGCATCTCATCCAGCGATCCGTCCACACAATTATGATCTTCCTCAGAACCATCCCGGCGCAGATGAGCGCTCCGTCAATAACGTGAAGATGCCCTGGAGGAAAGTGAAGCAGACACGCAGCTTCCTTTGGCAGCAGGGTTACCGATTCTGGTGCCTCACACCGAAATCACGGCACACAAATCACTCCTCCTGGGCTGTGACGGATTGGAATTTTATCTGGAACAACAACTTTGGCGACCCGTACCGGGCAGACAAGCGAATGCCCGGTGTGGGTGAGCATCAAGTCCAGATGAATCCCGATGATGCGAAAGAGCTTGGCATCAACGACGGCGATTATGTCTATGTCGATGCAAATCCTGCGGACCGACCATACAAAGGATGGAAGCCCAATGATCCCTTCTACAAGGTTTCTCGTTTGATGCTGCGCATGAAATACAATCCTGCATATCCGCGTGGAGTCACCATGATCAAACATTCAGCCTTCATGGCGACTCCCAAATCGGTGAAGGCACATGAGACACGCGAGGATGGAAAGGCTGTTTCAGAAGATACCGGATATCAGGCCAGCTTCCGGTATGGTTCGCAACAAAGTATTACGCGCGGATGGCTTCAGCCAACGATGATGACGGATTCACTTGTGCGCAAGGATGTTATAGGACAGCACATTGGGGAAGGTTACGAAGAGGATGTCAACTCGCCGAACACTTGTCCCAAGGAAACCATGGTCCGCATCACGAAAGCGGAAGACGGAGGCATGGATGGGAAGGGATTATGGGATCCCGTCAAAACACAGCTGACACCGGCTAACGAGAACGAAACGATGAAGAAGTATCTCGGGGGAGAATTCATCGAGAAAGGAACTTCCAATGGCTGAGCCCGATGATTCGCAAAACCCAACGGATTTCGAACTCACACATTATGTCGTACCCGGCGATGTTGGAAGGGATCACGCGGCAGAAATGGCGGAAACGTTCGTCATCGAACTGAAACGGCTGCGATGGTCGAATGAGAGAATCCTGGATGCCTTTCGAAATCCTTTTTATGCGGGTCCCCATTATGCTCTGAAAGAGCGAGGGGAACAATATGTCCGTGATTTGGTCGAAAGTGTCAAAAACAGGAAATCCTAAGCTGCCCTTAAGGAGAACCACGTATGCCTAAAGTCTACAATTGGCAATTAGGTCGTGAAATGGAGTATCCCTACGAGGGAAAACGACCAAAGAGACAGTTTGCGGCCGTGTTCAATATTAACCGCTGCATTGGATGCCAAACTTGCACGATGGCGTGCAAGAGTACCTGGACCTATTCTAAGGGACAGGAAGCAATGTGGTGGAATAACGTTGAGACGAAACCTTACGGCGGATATCCGCAAAGTTGGGACGTGAAAACATTGGAGCTTCTCGGGCCACAACCCGGTTGGGATACCGTTAAGGCCGACTCTGAAAAGCCATACGGTGTTTATCGAGGTGAAACTCTCTTCGAGGCCGCAACAACGAGGGCCACCGGGAGCGGTGAACGGGCACTTGGTTATCTTCCCACGGAAAAGGAATGGCGCTCACCGAACTTCTACGAGGACACTGCTTACTCGACGCTTGCATCCAAAGAGGGCCGCACCGCTGACGGCACAAAGCTCCCCGAACACAAAGCTTGGTTTTTTTATTTGCAGCGCATTTGCAACCATTGTTCGTATCCGGCGTGTCTGGCCGCTTGTCCACGCGGCGCAATTTATAAACGGCCTGAAGATGGAATCGTGCTTATCGACCAAAGCCAATGTCGGGGCTATCGGAAGTGCGTGGAGCAATGTCCATACAAGAAACCGATGTTTAACTCCGAGACACGGATTTCGGAGAAATGCATAGCCTGTTATCCGCGAGGAGAAGGTTCCGACCCGCTCACCGAGGGTGAGCCAATGGTCACGCGATGTGTAGCATCCTGCGTCGGGAAAATCCGCCTGCAGGGTTGGATCGACGATCCGGAGAGTCCCATACATTATCTTGTCCACAAAGCAAAGGTAGCGCTTCCACTTTACCCCCAGTTTGGTACAGAACCCAACATCTACTACATCCCTCCTCGATGGGCTCCACGAGCGTACTTGAAACAGATGTTTGGTCCTGGCGTTGACCACGCTCTTACAGAATACGCAAATCCCACGCACGAACTCCTCGGAGTGCTGCAACTGTTTGGAGCAAGTCAAAACCTTGTTTATAGCTATCGAGTAGACGGAGACGAGGTTGTCGGGTTCGGAAAGCGAAGACAGGAAGTTGTGCGGGTTCCCATCGAAGATCCCGTGATCGTTCGCTCCGAAAAGCATTTGAATGTGACGTGAAAGGAATTCCTGAGACGGTCACCATCGTCCCAAGGAGGGAGAATGATATGAAATCCTTATTGATAGTTGTGATCCTTGGCCTCGGATTGTTCGCGATGGGTTTTCGACCCTGGCCAGCGTTTAACCAAGACACTTCTGCTTCGGCTGAAAATGGAAAAACTCTCTATCTCAAATATTGCACCACATGCCATGGTGTCGATGGAACCGGAGAGGGAACTGCCACTGTCTATCTTTTTCCCAAGCCCCGGGACTTCACAAAAGGCATTTTCAAGTTCCAGTCAACTCCGTCAGGTTCTCTCCCAACAGACGGAGATCTCGAGCGAACAATCCGCAACGGGATGCCTGGTTCAGCCATGCCGGCATGGGATGGGTTGTCCGCCGGGGAACGCAAAGATCTTATTTCCTACGTCAAAACTTTTTCAGAGCGATTCAGAACCAACAAACCTTCTGACCCTTTGGAAATTGAAAAGGAGCCTCAATCAACGCCTGAAATGCTCCGAAACGGCAAGGCAGTGTTCGCGTTGGCAGGCTGCTGGATGTGTCACGGAAAGAATGGCGCGGGTGATGGTCCGTCTTCCAAAAACATGACGGATGATCTGGGGCGGCCAACACCGCCTTATAATTTTACGAGGGCCGGCGCGTTCAAAGGCGGCGGAACACCTCAGGACATCTATCGCACGTTTAGCACCGGCATTGGCGGAACTCCGATGCCAGGGTATGGTGAAGATGCCCTCGCCGTTGGGAGGGAAAGTTTTGGTGATTTGACGAACCTGGAAGGGTATTATACCTCCAACGAAGTCCGAGAGTTTAAGGAGTTCATTTCTCAATGGCCAAAAGAAGAACACCTGAGCCGCATGAGTCTGGCCGAACGGAAACAACTGGCGGATGATCGTCGGTGGTCCCTTGTCTCCTATGTTCTCTCTCTGTCGAAGTCGGGTAAAACACAAATATCGTATACAACCACCGATCATTTGTTAACCAGTGCGACGACAGATGATGTTTCGAAGTTTGGCGATCCTTTTTCCCAGCGCTGGAACGCTGTCAAAGGCGAAGAACTTTCTTTGATCTCATTGTGGCAAAGAGATACTCCAACAGACCGTGTGAATGTCCAAAGCGTGACAGACGGCAAATCTATCGCGTTTCGGCTTGAGTGGGAAGACAGTACTCAGGATGACCAAGCGTTGCATGATGCAACATTTGGAGACGCAGCAGCTATTCAATTTCCCCTCAATCCGTCAAGCCAGCCGTTCTTCGGCATGGGCGACACAAACTTTGCTGTCAATATCTGGCAGTGGAAAAGCTGGTGGGAGGCCGATTCAAAGAAGTACGCAGGTGTGAACAGCGCCTTTCCCCGTAATGCGACTGATTTCTATCTTTACGATGTTTCAGGCGGTTCTCGAATGGAATACCTTGTGAGCAAAGATTCCGCGAGAATGCTTTCGATACCTTGGAATGCCGGATGGAGTTCGGGGAATCTTCTCAGTGCGCAATCCAGAAGATCTTCTGTCGAAGACTTGAACGCCAAAGGATTTGGGACGCTTCGTTCTCAAGGGCCCGCTGGACAAAATGTTGGAGGTAATGGCGTGTGGAAAAATGGGAAGTGGGTGGCTGTTTTCACAAGGTCTCTCGCTTCGCAAGATTTGAACGATGTTCCTTTAACATCAAGGAACACGATTCCCGTTGCGTTCGCGGTGTGGGATGGATTTCTCGGTGACCGTAATGGCCAAAAGATGGTGACCAATTGGTACACGCTTAACATTGGGCCAAAATGAGAGGACAACGATGAATACGATATCAGCTGACACGAAAGCGTTGAACGCCGAAGTGCGGGCTCAGATATACAAGATTCTCGCGAAGTCATTTCTCTATCCGACGAAGGATTTCTTCGATTCTATCGGGACACAGGAATACACCCAGGCGTTGTTGTGTTATTGCTCGTTGAATTCTTCTTCTTCGGAACTCCAAGCCACGATTCAGGCTGTATGTGAGATGCTCAAAAGTGGGGAGCAGGGGCCGACTCCAGGAACTCTCGAATATGAGTACAATCGCCTTTTTGCCCATCTTGGCTCGGCGAAATGTCCTCCTTATGAAACCGAATACGGCTATGATAATGTCTTTCAGAAGACTCAGACGATGGCAGATATTGCGGGGTTTTACAAGGCATACGGTCTGGAAGTTTCAGATACCAATGCAGAACGAGTAGACTTTTTGGGCACGGAGTTGGAGTTCATGGCTTTTCTTTCGCTTCAGGAGGCGTACGCCAGAGAGCAGGGGGAACATGAGCACATTGAAATCTGTGTTGATACCCAGCGCAAGTTCATGAAAGATCATCTCGGCCGATGGACAGGGATCTTTACGAAGATTCTCGCGAGAACGACAGAAGAGAAATTTTATGAAAATGCAGGGAAGCAACTGGAAGAGTTCGTCGGAAACGAGCTGGGGCGTCTGAACGTGTTCCCGGAAGAAGTGACGGCGCCGAGTAAAGAACCACCCGCGAGCCAGGAACCGTTTGGCTGTGAAGGATGCGTGTCTCCCACTTCCGCGGGATCCACGGAAAAGTCATGACGATGATCGCCCCCAAAAAGGCGCAACAGAGCCACTTCAAGGAAACGAATGAACAATAATGACAGCAAAAACCTCGAACAGATGCTCGCGGATTCAGCAAAGCAGCATCACCATCTTTGCCCGCGGCAAGTGCTGGGTGTGCGGATGGGCATAATGGCGGGAAAGATTCTGCAGCTCAATCTGCCACAAATTGACAAAAGACTGCTGACGATTGTCGAAACCGACGGCTGCATGGTCGATGGTGTTTCGGCGGCCACAAACTGCACCGTGGGGCACAGGACACTGCGAGTCGAGGATGAGGGGAAAGTCGCCGCCACCTTTGTCGATACGGTCACAAAGCGGGCGATCCGAATCGCTCCTCGTGCTGGAATTCGCCGTGTGACCCAAGAGTATGCCTCAGCCGATTGTTCCCGCTGGGAAGCACAGTTGAAAGGTTACCAACGAATGCCGGACGATGATTTGTTCATTGTGAAGGATGTCGAGCTCATGTTTTCACTCGAGAAACTCATCAGCCGGAAAGAAAAAAAAGCCATTTGCCAAAGATGTGAGGAAGAGATCAATAACGAGCGGGAAATCACGTCGGGTGAAACGGTCCTTTGTCGCTCCTGTGTGGGGCAAGGGTATTATCGGCGGCCCACTCAGAGCGACGAGAATGAAACTTTGCGCGATGCCCTCATGACAAGGACGGGAAGCCAATCGTTCCTCTCCTCATGAGTTGCAGTGCAGTCCTCCTCATTCTGCCAATAGCACGAAGTGCCCAAATCCCTGTAAGCTGCACTTTACCGTCAACGGTTCTCTCTTCCCAAAAATGAAAAAAGCAGGCAGGCTCAGTTTCCCAGAGATAGGAACAGACTGCTTAAAAGGGCCAGCAAAGGCCAATTCTCGCCTATAAAATAAGATAAAAAACTCCGATTTCTGGTACAAGATTTGCCGTGCGTTCGGCGCATACGCTATCCATCCACCATGTCTTCGCGCTATAAGATCAAAATACCCGACATCGAATTTTGGAAAAGCCTCGTTCCATGCCAGATGGGTTGTCCTATCCACACAGACGCTGGGAGGTATGTTCAGCTGATTGCTGAGCAGAAGTACAAGGAAGCCTACCTCACCGCCCGGTCGCCCAACCCGTTTGCGAGTGTCTGTGGACGCGTGTGCGCAGCCCCGTGCGAAGACTGGTGTCGACGCGGAAAGATCGACGCTCCGGTGAGCATTCGGGCGCTCAAGAGATTTGTCACAGAGAAGTATGGAGTCGAGTCACTCGACCCCGATGCACAGGATCAACTCTTCCAGGGAGCCGATGAGCCGGGTAACAAATGGCTCTGGCATCTCCCGATGCAAGTACAATCACAGAAAAACGTCGCAAAGAACGAGAAGGTTGCAGTCGTTGGGTCGGGTCCCGCCGGTTTGTCGTGCGCGCATGACCTGGCTTTGATGGGATACAAGGTGACGATGTTTGAGGCGACCAATGTCGCGGGCGGCATGTTAAGGCATGGCATCCCCGAGTATCGTCTTTCACGATCCCTCATCGACAAAGAAATCGAGAAGATCACGTCGCTGGGAGTCGAAATCCGCTACAACAAACCTCTGACTGAACGGTTTGGCATCAAAGACCTTCGCAAGGAAGGGTTCGAGGCCGTCTTCATCTCTGTCGGGACTCAAAAAGGGCGCGACCTGGCAATTGAAGGAGCGGACCTCGACGGCGTTGTCAAGGCGATTGATTATCTCATCAACATCAACAACGGGTATCGAGTTGACGTCGGAAAGCGAGTGCTGATTATCGGCGGTGGCTTTGTCGCGTTTGATGCTGCGCGGATGGCTCTCAGAGGCAGTCCGGAAGCTCAGCCGGCGGACATACACGAGGCCGTGGATGTAGCCCGAACAGTCAAGCGCAAAGGCGCCGAAGAAGTTCATATCGCAAGCCTGGAATCGTTCGAGGAAATGCCCGTCCTTCGCACGTCGCAGGGTCATGAAGAGTTTGAGGAAGCAAAGAAAGAAGGCGTGGTTTTCCACCCACAACGGGGGCCCAAGCGAATTCTCGGACAAAGCGGCAAAGTCAGAGGAATCGAGTTCATCGGTGTCAAGCACACGTATGACGAGAACGGCAAATTCAATCCAGTCTATGATCCCTCGTTCACGGAAACGCTGGATGTCGATTCGGTCATCCTTGCCATCGGCCAACAAACGGATCTTTCGTTCATCAAAAAAACAGACGAAATCGAACTTACGCCGGGCAAGCTCATTAAAATCGATCCCACGACGCTCGCCACATCGGCCGGGGGAATCTTTGCCGGCGGCGACGCAGCCTTTGGACCGAGAAACATTATTGACTCTGTAGCGAACGGGAAGCGTGCGGCTCTTTCTGTCGACGAATTCCTGAGAAGGAAAAAACCTGAAACATACTACCACCTTTCCATTGAAAAAATCCCAACCTCACGATTTACGCGTCCTGAAGATTTCGAACAACACGAACGGCAAGCCCCGCCCACCATCGATCTCAATCGGAGAACGGGCATTTCCGAAGTCGAGCAGGGATACACCGAAGAGCAAGCGCGAAGACAGGCTGAACGATGTCTGTCGTGCCATGTGCAAACGATCTACGATGCGGAAAAGTGCGTGATGTGCAACAGGTGCGTTGACGTGTGTCCTGAGTACTGTCTGCAACTTGTTCCGTTCGCAGAACTCGACGTCGACGAGAAAACCAAGGGACAATTGCTTGAACAGTACAGTGTCGACCCGCTCCGGCCTGCCTCAGCGATGATCAAAGACGACGAAACGTGCATTCGCTGCGGCCTTTGTGCTCTGCGATGCCCGACGGATGCGATGACAATGGAAGTGTTCTATTACGAACAACGAGAAGCAGTTTGAACGAAAGGTTATCCATGAAACTCCTGGAAAACAAGAAGGAAAAATTTTTGGGGAAAGGTTCAGAAAACCGCAGAACTTTTCTTCAGAAACTGGGACTGGGCGGATTACTTGCCGGACTCACCGGGTTCGCCTATCAGTCCGTGCGGTCGCTAATTCCGAATGTTCTTTATGAAGCGCCGCAGAAATTTAAGGTGGGTCTGCCGGCTCAGCTTGCGGATGGTGTGACGTTCCTGGAAGACCGCCGGCTCTACGTCTTCAAAGAGGGTAAATCCTTTTATGCGATTTCCGGAGCCTGCACACACCTCGGCTGCACGGTGAAGTACACAAAACTGAATAGTCCCAAGCACGTGGAAATCGGCGATGAAAAGAAGGCCATCAATTTTGAATTTCAGTGTCCCTGCCACGGGTCGAAGTTTTATGCCGAGGGGACAAATTATGCAGGGCCGGCTCCGCGGCCGCTCTATTGGTACAAACTTGAGGTCTCGCCCGACGACGGTCAGCTGGTCGTCAACCTGGGTGAAGAAGTGGAACAGAATTTTCGTTTAACCGTGTAGGAGCCGTCTGATGGAAATCCTCGAATTAACGAAGCGGGTCTACAACAAGCTTACCTGGACATGGAATCCCGGCAGTGAAAAAGAAGCCGGGGATGCGATCGTCAAGAATCTGCTCCTCCACTGGTTTCCGAACAAGATTTCAAAGGAGAGCCTATCGTGGAAGTATTCCATGTGGTTAGGAACCATCTCTTTCGTGTTGTTCGGCATTCTCACCGTCACGGGCGTCGTCCTCATGTTTCTGTATGTCCCGTCCGTTGAGAGGGCATATTCATCAGTAAAAGACATCGAATTCGTCGTGTCGTTCGGCTGGCTCTTACGAGCGATGCATCGGATCTCTGCGCATCTCATGGTGGCCGTCGTGTTCCTCCACATGGTTCGAGTGTTCTTGACGGGAGCATACAAGAAAGGCGTTGCGGTCGGCTCCAATCGTCCGATGAATTGGATTGTTGGCCTCATCCTGCTCATTATGACACTTCTGTTGTCTTTCACGGGATACTTGTTGCCGTGGGATCAACTGGCATACTGGGCCATCACGGTGGGCACCAACATCGCGAGTGCCGCGCCGGTTATCGGCGAGTGGATTCGTTTTATCCTACTGGGGGGAACGATGATCGATCAAAACGCTTTGATACGATTTTATGTTCTGCATGTCTTCTTCCTGCCGATGATCGTTGTGTTCCTGTTTTCGTACCACATGTGGCGTGTTCGAAAAGATGGTGGACTCGCCGTAGCAGACCGGCTCGCACAGGATGAAAAAGTCCAGGAAGTCAAACCCGTCAAAACTAAAACCTTCTCGCTGCTCGGCATTACCAATGGAACAAGTGTTCATGTCCGATCGCTGGCGATTGATGAAGAAAAGAATTCCGTGTCATCTGCCCCGAATCTGCTGAGGAGAATTTGGATCGTCACGCTCGTGACCTTTCTCGCCGTTTTTGTCCTGTCGTTTATCTTCCGGGCGCCGCTCGAAGCTCCGGCGAATCCTTCGGTGACGCCGAACCCGGCAAAAGCGCCGTGGTATTTTTTGTGGCTGCAGGAACTCGTGACGATCACCACGCTCAAGGTCGGCTCGTTCACCATCAACGGCGCACTCATCGGAGGCATCATCCTTCCGGCAGTGTTGCTCGGCCTTGGAATCTGGTGGCCGTACCGGGACCGCTCGGACCTGAATACAGTCGGCATCTGGTTCGCACATGAACGTCGTAAGCAAAACTACATCTTTCTCGCAATCTGCCTCTTCATTATTGTGCTTACGATCGTCGGTACGTTCCTGAGAGGCCCTTACTGGAACTTCTACTGGCCGTGGGAACAGTGGCCAACGATGCCGGTGAAATTCTGATGTACCTTTGAGAGGACGAGAATCAATGGACCACAAGACCATCAAAGAAAAACTGAGTTTTGTAAAACTCGACAGGTTGATCGTGAATATCGTTGGCATCGCACTGTTCCTGGTCGTTGCGTTCAGCGTGTACGATTACTTTCAACCGGAGTGGCTGAGTTATCAGGCTGAGTTCAGAGACCTTGTGGAAGGGAAGTTCGGTCCTGAGCGAGCCGAGGCAGTTCCGTCCGGATTCCAGCAGATTTACCTGAAAACGTTGAACCGCACGGACCGATGCATCACATGTCACCAAGGGTTTGAGTGGACAGGGCTTGAAAACGCGCCTGAGCCTTTTCGAACCCACCCCAAGGAAATCCTGAAGACGCATCCGATTTCCCGGTACGGTTGTACAACATGTCACGGCGGCCAGGGTTATGCGACAGATATGGAACCTGCTCACGGATTGATCGAACACTGGGAAGAGCCCGTGCTGGGGAAGGAACTGGGGAATTTCTATGTCATGAGCGATAAGAAGGCGCTGATGCAAATGCAGTGTAACGCCTGTCATCGTTTCGACAAGGAAACCAAAGGGGCGGGGTACATGAACCGAGCGAAGCAGCTCGTGGCCGAAAAGGGATGCCGCGCTTGCCACGTCATCAATGGCCGGGGAGGCACCGTGGCCCCCGACCTGACGCAGGAAGGCGACAAATCAGCCGCACAATTCAATTACGAGCGCATCAAAGGTCTGCATTCCGAGTTTACGTGGCATGTTTCGCACTTTAAGAACCCGAAAGAACTTGTTCCCGAAACAGTCATGCCGAACTTCAACTTTGGCAGTGCCGATGCTCAAGCGTTGGCTATGCTGGTCATGAGCTGGAAGAGAAACGAGATCCCGGTGAGCTACATACCGAACAATAATTTCAAAGACACACCGACAAAAGAAGAGCTGGAAAAGGAAGAGAAGATGCTGAAAGGACCGGGGGCATTCTTCGTGAAGAAGAACTGTTTCGTGTGTCACTCTGTCTCCACGCTCGGCATCGATGCAGCCGCTCAAATAGGCCCTGACCTCGCGATGGCCGTCGAGGATGTTCAGTCCCGCTTTGGAAGAACGCTTGATGATTTTCTTGCAAAGCCGACGGGAACGATGGAGGTGGTGTTGTCTACCATGATCACGCTGACGGAAGAAGAGCGAAAGGAAGCGATCGAGAAGCTCCGGTTCGCCTACGAGCTGAAGCAAAAAGAAAAGAAAAAAATTGTTGTAAAGAAGTAAATTACCCGGGACGATCCGGAAATCACAATCACAAAAGGAGGTTCTATATGAAAACAAAACTCTTTGCAATCATTGCGCTCGTCATAACGTTGGTTTTATTGGCTGGCTGCGGTGGCGAACAACGAGGGAGAACGGCCCGTTCTGATGTGCAGGAAGCGGCGCTCAAAAGTTACGTCGCACCGGGCGACCTGGACGAGTATTATATCTTCAAATCGGGCGGCCACTCGGGGCAAGTGTACGTCTACGGTATCCCCTCGATGCGTCATATCTCAACCATCCCCGTGTTCAGTCCCTATGCCGCAACGGGATACGGATTCGATAAAGAATCGAAGGAAATGCTCGGCGGGTTCACGTGGGGCGATGCGCACCATCCGTCACTCAGCGAAACAGACGGGGACTACGACGGGCGCTGGTTGTTCATTTCGGATAACGCGAACAATCGCATGGCTCGGGTCGACTTGCGCGATTTCAAGACCAAGCAGATCTTTGGACCGATCCCCAACGTCTCAGGGAATCATTGCTCCTCGTTCAGCACCGAGAACACGGAATACATCCTCGCCGGTTCGAGGTTTTCGATTCCTCTGCCGAAGGGTTCTTATGAGAAGATCGAGGATTATGCAACGAAGTACAAAGGGGTTGTCGCAGGGATCGAAGTCAACCCGAAGAGCGGCAACATGACTCTTGGCTGGCAAGTACTGATGCCGCCATTTAACTATGATTTGGGCGATGCAGGAAAGGGTCCGAGTAAGGAATGGGGCTTCTGGACGTGCTACAACAGCGAGCGAGCGATCGGGAAACTTGAAGTTACTTCCACGCAGAAAGACCGTGACTATGTTGTTGCGGTAAACTGGAAATCCGCGGAAAAGGCAATCAAAGACGGCAAGTTCAGAATGATCGGCGGTGTCAAGGTGATTGACCCGAAACAAACCGAAGGAGTGGTATATCTGATGCCGGCTGCGAAGTCGCCGCACGGAGTGGACATAAGCCCGGACGGCAAGTATATCATTGCCAGCGGAAAGTTGCAGAGCATTACCACGGTCTTCAATTTCGAAAAAATGCTGACGGCCATTCAAAAGAAGGATTTCACCGGTAACGAAGATGGAATTCCCGTCCTGAATTACGACGCCGTCAAAGACGCTGAAGTCAATGTGGGTCTCGGTCCATTGCATACACAGTTCGACGATAAGGGTTTCGCCTACACGTCTCTGTTCGTTGAAAGTGCGGTTGCGAAGTGGAAGCTGGGAACATGGGAAGTCGTGGATAAAATCCCGGTATCGTACAACATCGGCCACCTGACAGCGGCAGAAGGCGACACGAAGAATCCAGACGGCAAGTACCTGGTCGCCCTCAACAAGCTTTCCCATGGGCGGCATTTGAGCGTGGGTCCTTCGCAGCCAGAGTCCTCGCAGCTCATCGATATCAGCGGGGAAAAAATGGGATTACTCATGGATGCGTTCACAGAGCCCGAGCCTCATTACGCTCAGATCGTCAAAGCGGACAAGATAAAGCCGATCGAAGTATATCCGAAAGAGGAAAACAAACACCCGAAGGCGATCTGGGATATCAAGGACTCGAAGGTTGTCCGCAACGGCAGGAACGTTGAGGTGTACATGATTGCGGTTCGCTCAAGCTTCACGCCGACCAGTGTCGAAGTGAACAAAGGGGACAAGGTCACGATTTATATGACGAACATCGAGCAGACAACGGATGAACTGCACGGGTTAGGGATCAACGAGTATAACATCAACGTTGTCGTGGACCCGGGCGAGACGAAGACCATCGAGTTCGTGGCGGATAAGCCGGGAGTGTTCCCGTTTTACTGCACGAATTTTTGCTCAGCGCTGCACCAGGAGATGCAAGGATATCTTCTCGTGAAGGGCGGAGGCAGTTCGGTTGTCTTAAACTAGTAATTCCTGATCGAGCCCTCCCGTGGAGGGAGGGCTCGATTGGTTTGCGGAAAGGATGTTCTTGAAATGAAAAAGCTCATACAAAAGGCAACAACGTTTTTTGAGACTCCCGTCGACATACGAAGTCGACTCGTGGTGCTCGTTGCTGCAATTCTCCTGGTGCCCACATACTTTTTCCCTCTGTGGAACATGGAGCTCTATTCCAATCAGTTTCCTGAAGGTCTGGTGCTGAATATTTACTCGTACAAGCTCGAAGGCGGCAAATCTCCCTACCGTGACGACCTCAAGGAGATCAACTCGCTGAACCATTACATCGGAATGCGACCGCTTCAGGAAGACGACTTTACCGAATTCAAATGGATTCCGTTTGTGATCGGCGGAGTCATACTTCTCGCCCTGAGAGCCGTTGTGCTCGGCAAGATGTCTGAGCTCGTGGATTTGTTCGTGCTCTTCACGTATTTCGGCTTGTTTTCTCTCTGGGCCTTCTATCATAAGATGTATCTCTATGGACACGAGTTGGATCCAACATCAGCGATCAAAGTGGACCCCTTCACGCCGCCGATTTTTGGCCACATGACGATGGCGAACTTCGAAGTTTACAGCTATCCGCAGCTCGGTTCATACTTCATGGGCGCAATGCCAATTCTGTTGCTCCTGGCAATGTGGCTTTCACGACGTACAGCGCAAAAGGAAACGGCGGCCCGGTGAAATGAGAATTCCAGGACTCATCATACCGAAGGAACACGGTGCATGGGCAGTCTTGCTCGTCCCGATGATTGTCGTGTCGGGTGTCGTGGGAACATTCAGTCTCAACCTGTTGTTTCTGACTGGATCGGCGCTGCCAATGTTCATGAGCTCCGGCCCGGTGCAAATGATCCTGAGGAACAGGCTCGTCGGTTCTCTGGAGAGTGAGAAGATGAGGGAGGCGAAGCTTTCGGCGGGACTGTATTTGGTCGCGAGCCTGATACTGGCGACGCCTCTTCTCCTGCAGGGCTTCTGGCTGCTGGCGGGGTTTGGTTTTCTGGCTGCCGTTTCGTTCTTGCTGAGTTTCTTCATTTCCAAAGGAACTCACAAGACAGTTTGGTCCGACCTCCTGGCAGTCTTTGGTTTAACTCTGAGCGCTCCGAGCAGCTATTATGTACTGCAAGGATCGATCGACTCTCTATCGCTTGAGCTTTGGCTCCTGAATTTCTTGTTCTTTGGGTCAAGCGTCTTCTACGTTCATATGAAGATCACAGCGACAAAGTTTAAAGGCTCTGAACTGAAAGCACCGCAAAAACTCCTCCTCGGGAAGATGAACATCGCGTATCATGTTGTTGTGCTGGCGATTATTACGACGCTCGTGGCGCTGAATTACACCGAGGAATTGGCGATGGGTGCGTTTGCGCCAATCTTGATTCACTCAATCTACGGTACAATCAAACTTTCCACAAAGGTCAGCTTCAAACGGCTGGGCTTCCTGCTTCTTGGCCAATCCATTGTGTTCGGCATTTTAGTGACCCTTTCGCTCAGGGTATCATGAAAAAAAAGATCCTTACTGGAATTGCCTGGATTGCAGCGAGTTTGGGAACCCTCAGCGCGCAGTCGCAGAACGATCTTCAAGGATTGATCTCGAAGGCAAAGCCCGGCGACA
>CAYIBG010000003.1:0-31577 GCA_964361365.1 uncultured Ignavibacteriaceae bacterium
CAGTATCTCTCAAGCGTTGGCTTGTGGGGTGTGAGAGGGGAGCAGAGGGGTGTGTTTTCTTTGAGAATGAAGAAACAAGACGTGCATTTTTTTAGAACAATCGAATTGGAGACTACATCATGAAAATTGCAAAACGAATTTCTCGACTGGGGACCGAAACTGCCTTCGATGTTCTCGCCCAAGTGAATGAACTGAGAGCAAAAGGCAAAGACATTGTCGCCCTCTCCATCGGCGAACCCGCATGCGCAACGGCAGATTACATCAAAGATGCAGCGAAGAAAGCCCTGGACAAGAATTACACGCATTATTGTCCTTCGGCGGGCATTCCGGAATTCCGCAAGGTCATTGCCGATTATGTTGCCTCAACACGTGGAATTCCCGTGGAACCCGATGAAGTCGTGGTCGTTCCGGGCGGCAAACCGACGATCTTCTTCAGCATCCTTGCCTGTATCGAAGAAGGCGACGAAGTCATTTATCCGTTGCCCGGATACCCCATTTACGAGTCCATGATCAACTTCGTGGGCGGGACTCCGGTGCCGATCCGGCTGCGCGAAGAAAAACGATTCAGCTTCGATGTGCAGGAACTTCGTTCCAAAATCACCAAGCGCACGCGGATGATCATCATCAATTCACCGCACAATCCGACAGGCGGTATCATCCCGAAGAACGACCTGCACGAGGTTGCAGAGCTTGCTTTGAAACACGATCTCTGGGTGTTGTCGGATGAGATATACTCGCGTATTGTGTACGAAGGCAAAGCCGAAAGCGTGAGCCAGTTCCAGGGCATGAAAGAGCGCACGATCATCCTCGACGGCCATTCAAAGACTTATGCCATGACGGGCTGGCGGGTGGGTTACGGGGTGATGCCAAAACAACTCGCAACGCATGTAAGCCGGCTGATGACGAACTCGAATTCCTGCACGGCTACATTCACGCAGCACGCCGCGATGGAGGCAATGGTGGGTCCGCAGGATTACGCCGAGGCAATGGTCAAAGAATTCAAGGGAAATCGGGAACTCATCGTCAACGGACTCAACCGGATTGACGGGTTCTTCTGCCACATGCCGGCGGGAGCTTTCTACGCATACCCAAACGTCACACGGGCTTGCCGGCGCATTCGCTTCAAGAACTCGAAAGAGTTGCAGCAATTCCTGCTTTACAAAGGCGGCATAGCCGTGCTAGGCCAGCAATGTTTCGGGACGCGCACACCTGAAGACGACCGGGAATACATCCGTCTCTCGTACGTTTCGTCGGAGAAGGACATCAAGGAGGCGCTCCGTAGAATTGAATCGGCTCTTTCAGACAGCAAGCTTGTGGAAGAATTTCTCGATGAGCAGAGGGTGAAGGAGATTGTGGAGGCGTAATCCGAGGTTAGGAAAAACCACACTATCATGAAAACAAATATATCACATATCGCCCTTTTGCTGCTCATCAGTCTTGTTTCTCTTCCCGTTTGCAAGAAACATTCGACCGTTACAGCGGCGTCTCCAGCGAGGCGACAACGAACGGGGACCTGAAAGGTCCTTCGGCCATGCTGACATTCCGGTTCGGAAAATTCTGACGATTCTTAACAATCCAGGAGTTTACATGAATCTAAATCCTTCGATCGAACGTTACCGGGAAGCTCTCTCGAAAGTTGTCTGCACGCAATGTCTTGAAAAAACAGGCAGAGGCGTATGCAGCATCGGAGGGTCCGAGGAGTGTGCTCTCAATCGCTACCTGCTGGAAGTGGTAAGCATTGTGGAAACCATCCAAAGTTCCACGATGCACGACTATGTGCACGAGTTACACAATGTCGTATGCGTTTCGTGCGGCGAGAATCAGGACGGCTTCTGCAAACTACGCGCAACGCCCGGATGCGCATTGGACATGTATTTCCCGCTGATCGTTCAGACGATTAAAGAGGTTCAGGCTGCGAACAACAAGAGCTAACACGAATTGAGAAAAAGCGTCTATAAAGTACGGCGTTACAAGGAAACACGAGTCAATCATTGAGTGGATTCTTACAACAAGGGAGGTCGCGATGAACTCAGGATTCTTTACCGGTTTTCTTCCCATCGTCTTACTCATTTATCTCGCGGTCGTGGTATATGTGCTGGTTCTCGTTACCCGCCTGGTCAAAGCAGTTGAACGCATAGCAGAAAAATTCACTTCTTCTGATGTTAAGTAGATTCCGGACCATTCTCGCCCTCACCACGATCGTGCCCAGCTTAGCTTGTGAGAAGGAATTCACTCGTGAAGAGGAAGGATCATTACTCGCTAAGCAAAAACAAGAAATCATCGCCTTTGCTAAGTCTGGAGTATGCTCAGTCAATTCACAATGTCGATATGCCGGCCTGGGATCGAAACCCTGTGGCGGTCCATGGAGCTACGTTGTTTATTCAACATCGGTCGACACGAACAAATTGGTCTCGAAGGTTTCATTCTATAACGCAGCTGAGGATCGATACAATCGCAAATGGGGGATTTATTCCACATGTGACGTAACACCACCACCGGATAGTATTCGATGTCTCAAAGGTGTTTGCGTTGGCTATCAAAATGGTATGATAGCCTATTGAATACTTTCCGGTACCTGGAAAAGCCCCCGGAATTTCACGGCGTGCCAACCATGTGAGAATCCGGGAATCTCATTAGAAGAAGTGCGTGGGTTCTTCCGGGGAAATGGTCAAATCGAAACCCGGAATTCCACGCTCTCAAACTTTCATTCGAAACAAGTATCACGATTCGAACAAAATGAAAATCCGTGCAATCATCTTTGGCGCCACCGGAATGGTCGGCGAGGGCGTTCTGCACGAATCCCTCAAGAGTCCTCAGGTCGAGTCAGTTCTGGTGGTCGGAAGACGGGCTTGCGAAGTGACTCATGAAAAACTTACTGAGTTGTTCCACAAGGATTTCTTTAACTACTCAGCAATTGAGACAAGGCTGAAAGGTTACAACGCCTGTTTCTTCTGCCTCGGCGTCTCCTCCATTGGAATGAAGGAAGAGGAATACACGCGGTTGACTTACGACCTTACCCATGCAGCTGCATCAACGCTCTCAAGACTGAACCCCGACATGACCTTCTGCTACGTGTCCGGTACAGGAACTGACAGTACACAGCAGGGAAAGATGATGTGGGCAAGAGTGAAAGGAAAGACCGAAAACGATTTGCTGAAGTTACCGTTCAAAGCGGCTTACATGTTCAGGCCGGGCTACATCAGGCCGATCAAAGGCTTGAAGTGCACAATGCGATTCTCCGCCGTCCTTTCGCCTGCCTATCCTGCACTGAAACTACTTTTTCCGGGTTCGGTGTGCACGCTGGAAGATTTGGGCCGTGCCATGATTCACGCGGCCGAAAAAGGATATCCGAAGAAGATTCTGGAGAACAGAGACATCGCCGACCTTGCGGCAGGTTAGTTCGCCATCCGCTTTTTGCAAGCCTCGCAAAATTCCGCACCCTTCACATCTATCTCTTCCACCGATGTTGACGTGTGCATCACGCAATTGTAGTCACGGCAGTGAATCAGTCCGAAGGTGTGGCCCAGTTCATGGACCGATTCCTTGATAAGCCGTTCTTCCAGTAGTCGCGGATTCTCCGGCAGGCCGTACAGTGTTTCGTTGAGACGAAACGTCGAAACCACGGCCACGGTCCCGTCAAGCTGTGCCTCTCCAAACACAAACGTAAGGACGGGGACAAAGAGGTCGACGTCGGTGATGCAGAGGATCTTTCCTGACGCTTCCCGAAAGCGCTCCAGTGCTACAGAAATGACGACGGTCGAGTTGTACTGATTCCTCCCGAAGTCGAACGCGAACGACGGGTCAAACCCGTTCCCCGGCGTCGTTTCAACGGAGGAATGAAACGCGGCCGCGAGAGAAGAGGCGAGAGGCGGTATCAGCTCGCGATGAACGGGTGCAATCGGAACGAGGAGAATGGGCGGCATCGATCACGGCTTCTTGAATCCGTACTTGGCGATCTTATTGTACAGCGTCACGCGGTCGATGTCGAGGATCGCTGCGGCATGAGTAATGTTCCACGAGGCTTTGCGAAGAATTTGCTCGATGTGGACTTTTTCCATTGCGGAAAGCGTGTCGCTTGCAGGTTCATTCTTGCCGTCTTTTAACTGGAAGGGAATATCCTCAACTCGAATGGCGGGCGGTTTCGCAATGACGAGCGCCCTTTCGATCACATTTTCCAACTCCCGCACATTGCCAGGCCAATGGTATCGCACGAGAAGGTCCATCGCCTCAGGCGAGACCTCAAACAGGGGTTTGTTCATCGTGGCCGCATACTTTTTGACAAAATGCTGCGTCAACAGTGGGATATCGCCTCTATGTTCTCTGAGGGGCGGGATAAAGATCGAGAATACATTCAGACGATAGTAGAGGTCTTCACGGAAAGCGCCCTCTTTTACCGCTGCCTCGAGGTCGCGGTTTGTCGCGCAGATCACGCGGAAATCGCTGGAGATCAAATCATTCCCGCCGACTCTCGTGAACTGCTTTGCTTCGATGACGCGAAGGAACTGCACCTGCATTCTTGAGCTGATCGTCCCGATTTCGTCGAGAAAAATCGTGCCGCCGTCGGCCATCTCGAACTTTCCTTTGCGCCGGTATTGCGCTCCCGTAAAGGCGCCGCGCTCATGGCCGAACAACTCGCTTTCAAGCAACGTCTCTGGCACCGCCCCGCAATTGACGGCGATGATCGGGAAAAACTTTCTCGCACAATGTGCGTGAATCGCGCGGGCGATCAACTCTTTGCCCGTGCCGCTTTCACCGCGGATCATTACCGTGGTGTCAGTCTGGGCGACGGTTTTGGCAAGTTCCATCACCTTCTTCATCTGCGGGCTATCCCCTATGAGCATGTCCGCCTGCGCCAATTCCGAAATATGTTCACGCAATCGGAAGTTCTCGTCGTCCAGTTTCCTTTGTTTAAGGGCGTTTTTCACAACATGCGTTAAGTGGTCCGGGTCCACGGGTTTCGTGACGTAATCGAAGGCGCCTTCCTTTAGCGCCTGTACGGCGCTTTCCACAGATGCAAACGCCGTGATCATGATGATGGCTGCGTTCCGGTCGATCGTCTTGATTTGCTTTTGAAGTTCCAGACCGCTCATGCCGGGCATCTTGATATCGAGAAGAATAATATCCCACGGCCCTTTGCTCATCAACTTTAGGGCGCTCGCCCCGTCGCAAGCAGCTTCCACCCGATACCCGTCCTGCAGGAACCATTTGGATAACGAATCACGAACCACAGGCTCGTCATCCACAACGAGCATGCTTGGTTTGCCGTTCGAATTATTCATGACTCTCTCCCTAAGAATGAAACTTCGTGCGCCGGTTGATTCGCCGGCTGCCGTGGCAATCGAATGCTGAGTGTTGTTCCCGTGGTTATCTGTGAACGGATTTCGACCGTGCCGCCATGCCGCTTGACGATGCCGTAGACAACGGCCAAGCCGAGCCCCGTCCCCTTTCCGTCGTGTTTGGTCGTGAAGAAAGGCTCAAATACATGCGGAAGGTCTTCGTTGCGAATACCGACGCCCGTGTCGGATATGTCGATCCGGATCATGGCTGACTGATCCTCGGGCGTGACGGAAATGGTAAGAACTCCGCCATCCGGCATGGCTTCCACGGAGTTGATTTCAACGGCCAGGAGCGCTTGCTCCAGTTGATGCGGGTCGCAGACGAGGGGCAAGGATTCAGCTTTGAAATTCCTTTCCAGCTTGATGTTATTCATCGTCAAATGATGTGCGACCAGCCTCAGACTTCGTTCGAGGACCTCGATGAGATTGGACTCCTTGAATTCTCCTACTTGATGTCTCGAAAACAGAAGGAGGTTTTTCACGATGTTCCCGCACCTGGCGGACTCGTCGGCGATAATGGAAAGCTCTTCCTCCAGTTCTTTCTTAAGCCCCTGCTCCATCGGGCTCCGTGTGACCGTCCGTTTGAGAACCTTGGCGTACGTCAGCACTCCTTCAAGAGGATTGTTCAGCTCGTGGGCCACGGTGGCTGCGAGCGTGCCGAGGGAGACCATTTTTTCCATCTGAACCATGTTGGCGTGAGCCCTTCGTAGTTCCTCTGTTTTTTCCTGAACGCGCTTTTCAAGGAGGCGGGCCCATTCTGTCAACTCGTTTCGGGCCCTGCGGAGGTCGTCGGTCATCTGATTGAATGACAAAGCCAGCGTCCCGATTTCATCGTGATTTTTGAGTGAGATCCTGTGGTCGAGGTTTCCTTTGCGGACTTGTTCTGTCCCGCGAATGAGTCTTTTCACGGGTTCATTGACCATCAGCCATATGAAGAGACCTGAAAACACCATGACCGCAGCCGCCATGAAAAGCGCGTTCCTGGATTGAACGAAGGAAAGCTCTGCCAAACTCTTATCAAGCTCGCGCAACGGCATCATGACGTCGAGAACACCCAGTACGGTCTGCGATTCGGGGTGAGCATGGCAATCAGCGGTCGCGCATGCAGACTCGTTTTGGATCGGAGTGATCATTCCAATGATCTGGTATCCGCTGTCAGAAGGAAATATTCGCGTGAGGTCGGACAGTTTGGGGTCGGGCGAAGATGGTCCGGCGTGACACGCTTTGCAGGCCACATCCCCGACGTTCGCCACCGTTCCCACTTCGGAAGATCTCGACGAGAACGTGATCTCGCCTTTCTTGTTGTAAATCCGGATCGCCTCCATTCCCGGCTCATTCCCGATGGTGTTGATAATGTGGCGGATGTCATCCCGCCTGTTCAACAACATGCTGTAATGCATAGACCGCTTAATGACGTCGCTGATGCGGCCGGCCGTCGCAACGGAATTGCTGAGGTATTGATCGGAGTGCCATCGAATCGTGAATGTTGTAAACGTGAGGGCCCCCACGAGCATGACACCCGCAATAATCAGGAAGAGCTTAAAACCGAGCAGTCTTGTGAACCTCATAGAATTCGAGGGTTTTGTCCGCCCAATGGTTGGCAACAAACGTGCCCTCTAGGCAGGCATTAGGCAGTGAGGTTTTCCGGCCTTTTTCGCGGAAAACATTCAATCAGACAAATCACTCTTTTTTTTGAGATTGGGAAAATTTCCCAAAAGGAGGAGGTCCTCAGGCGGGATGCGAAGCGAACAACGGTGCTATGATGCTGAAATACGTTCGGCCGCCGAGCATATCCTGGACAGATTGCAAATGCCTGCCGCCGTCGGGTAGTGTGGAGCCGACGTTTACCGAAAGCTCCGCGAAATGGTGAATGATCTCGTGGCGAAGCGTGGCGGATTGACGATGGAAGAAGGCTTGAGCATTCTCAACTGAGAGGAGGCAGTCAACGGAGCAATTCTCAGGCCTCATCTTGAAAATCCAGCCGAGCGTGTAAGGGGTGTTCGTCACAAGAGACGGCTTTTCTTTGGCTTTCTCGTTGATCGCTGTGATCGTTCCTGCAAGAGCAGTTTGGAGAGCGATGGCTCCGTCCTGCTGAACAACCCAGGCGCAAGGAGAAGACGCGAGGGTTTTCATGGGAGGCTCCGGCAAAACGACGGTGCTGATAGGCCCCAGCAGCCGTGTGGCACAATGATCGATTCCTACGATGAATTCTTCCCGGGACCACTGGAACCATGTATGGTTGCTGGAATACATCCGGTCGCCGGGGAGGTCCAGATTGTTGAACGGGTCCAGGAGGCTGTCCACCTGTTTTTCAAAATATTCCTTGAAGTTCTCGTTTCCGTTTGATGTCTGTCGAACACTCCGCCCGTTCTTTTCGCCGGCCTCTGCCGCCTGACTCCGAAGCCGGGCCTCAAACGGGCACTCATCGCACTGGAAGAATCTGTCGCAGAGTTTGAAATCGACGACACCCGCATCCATCCACAGACAGCGGAGGGCATCGCGGGGAAGCATATTGTGTTCTTGCGGCCGATCCATGGTCATTCGCTGGGAATGAGTTGATGCTGGTCTCGAACCCGTTCCAAGGGCAAATCGATGAAGGTCACAGTGTCCTTTTCCTGAGCCTGGGGCGAGGCTGTCGCTCTGGTTTCTTGCGGTGGAAACACCGGAAGGTGCTTGGCGGCAAGCCAGAAAGCGGCAAAGCCGATTGCGGCAATCATCAGCGTGATAGAGACTTCCATCCAGCTTGGGAAGTATCCCGGCGAATACTGTTGCAACGCTGTAAGACTGATGTTGAGCCTATTCAGGACGAAGCCGAAGGCTGTGAACAACGCCGCTGCAAAGAGCCCATTCTTGGTCTGTCGTATTTTTGTGGTACTCAAGAGCGCTATGGGTGTGAGGACGCCGAAAAGAATTTCTGCCCAATACATCGCGCTTTCAAAGTTGATTGCAAAAACGTAGTCATAAAGCTTCATATCGATAATGTCTTCGATTTTCAGCACAAGGTACACAGCAAGCGATGCTGCGGTAACTTTGCCGAGCTTCGAAAGAATCGGAAGTTCAATTTCGCGGCGGAACGTCCGGGAACTGAAATAGGATTCGATTGTCACCATCGCTGGCCCAACCGCCACCGCGGTGACAAAAAAGAGATATGGCAGATTCGACGAGTACCACAATGGATACAACTTATTTGGGACGATCAGATACAGTGAGCCCAAAGAGGACTGATGCAGCGACGAAAGCAAGACACCAATAATGACGAGTGGAATCGTTACGGTGTGCAGGATCTTTTGAGGTCGCTCTAGGTTCAGCCGTTCAAATACCATGGGGCTGAATTCCAAGGCAAGAACAGTCGTATAGAGTATGACGCACCAGCCAACCTCAAACATCACAGAGTGCGGATTCCAATACAGAACAATCGGATGCCAGATATTCCATGGTCTTCCCAAATCAAACATCAAACCCACAATTACGAGAACATAGCCCAGAAATGCCGTCACGATCGCGGGTCTGAGAATGGAACGGTACTGATGCAGATTAAATATATGGACTGAGGCGGCCACAACAAACCCTCCCGCGGCCAGGCCGACGCCGCACAGCACGTCGAAGCCGATCCAGAGCCCCCACGGAAACTCGTCGGTCAGATTTGTCGCACCGCCGAGGCCTTGCGTGAACCGCACCACCATGGAGAAAAGTCCCAATCCCACCAGTACCCAAAATATCGTGGGCCAGAATTTCAAACGGGAGATTTTGATCGCATGCATGACTTCCTCCGAGTTACTGTTGATGGTTGTTCGACTTTCTTTGCATTGAGCGGAGTTTTCGCTCTAACGCCTGCACTTCCTTGCGGCGATTCGTGATCCACCATATTCCACCGAGCAATGTGCCGCCCCAGAAAACGTAATTCGGAATTTTTTGCATCACGGCCCAGGTCAAATCCGGAAGCGGATGTTCCGGGAGATTCACCCTCAATCCAAGCTCGCCGAATGGCTTTGCAGCGATGTAAATCACTGAGGTGCCGCCTGCTTCCTTGACGCCATAGATATTCCCGTGATAGACCTCCGGCTGTTCAGTAACCCGTTTCTTTGCTTCCTTGATGATTTCATCAAGAGGCCCAAACACTCTCGCTTCCGCCGGGCAGCTTTCCACACACGCGGGCTTCTGGCCTTGCAGGACCCGGTCTCTGCACATGTCGCATTTCGTGACCTTTGGATTCAGGCTGTTCCACTGATACCTCGGAACGTCGAACGGACAAGCCTGCATGCAATACCGGCATCCGATGCATTTGTCTGCGTCATACACCACGGGGCCTTCAGCCGTTTTCTGGAATGCTCCGACCGGGCACACTGAAACACACGTTGGGTCCTGACAATGCATGCACATCCGTGGAACGTATGTCTCGTTCACCGTTTTCATGGCTGTGTTCTTGATGGAGGAAAGCTCATGAACCTCATTGTCTGTCGGGAAGCCCCAACGCTCCGCGCACGCCTGTTCACAAGCATAACATCCAACGCACTTCGTGGTGTCGATCAAAATTCCGTATTGCATGGAGTTCTCCTGTTGTGGTTCTATCGTGTCTCTTTCAAGAATTCCTCTTCGAACGCCTTCCAATCAGAATCCGGCGCGTCTTTCAGAGTTCCAGTCAGTGGAACGCCGCCGTCGAGCATCGTCCGGCCTGCGAGAGCAAGCTGCGGGCTCCTGATGTTGATGAATTCCCTGAATCGCGTAACTTCCTGCCTCAACCATTGCGCCGCTTCATCGGCGAGCGTGAAGCTCTTAATTTCAGAGCCGAGGTTTTCCGGTTCAATGACGGCAACCCATCCTCCAAAGTATGGGTCGGTATTCAGGATTCCCGGCGTCTCTTGAATCGATTCGTTGACTTCCACGACCCTTCCCGTGAGCGGAGCGGTGAATGTCATCGTCCTCTCTCCCTGGGAAATGGTCATCATCGGTTCGCCTTTCTTCACGACAGAATTCAAAAAAACCGGGGAAGCTTTATCGATTGTGCCGATCACTTTCTGAGAAAAATCATCGATGCCAACACGTGCCATCCCGTTGCCCAGCAGTTCGACCCACGAATGTCTGGGGTTGAAAAAGTAACCCCTCGGAATGAGAAACTTCTGCGAGATTGGAACGGCCTGAACCCGAGTCGAGGATTTCTCTGACGACCGCTTGACGAAGAAATCAATGATGAGGAACGTGAGGAATGTCCCTATGACGAAGAGTGCTACCATGATGTGTCACCTCCTTTTCGTGTTTGATTCCGCTCTCTGTATTCCAATTGCCGTTCCACAAATTTTCATTGGAATCAATGGAGAGATGAAAAACTCCTATCAGGTCGTCATTCAATCGGTTACGGAATCAGAGAGCCCGGGTGGGACACGAACCTGATTGAGGCACGCTGTAAAGAACCTCAACACGAAAAGCGACCTCAGTGATGAAAAATCGAATAGTGATGCGGTGAGGAAAGCGGGGTTGCAGTGTAGAAAATTTCAACAGTCATTGTTGAGAACATCATCATGTTTGATTCTCGCGATTGACAAAACTCCTTCGCAAACGTGATGATTTGGAGCTTGTTTCCTAAGGAATCAGGCCCTGAAACAATGACCTGCATGGCATACCGTTTGCGTTTGAAAGGTTGGATTGCTACTTTGCACGCAAGTGTTGAAGGATTCAACACTTAACGACATTCCAGCAAAGCACTTAGGTCTGAATCCCAGCGATAATGAAAAGGATTTTCCCCAGCTCGTTTTACAACACTGTCACTCTTCTGGGTGCTGCTGTCGCCATCATCAGTTTTGGGCTCATCCTCTTTCTGATGGCTCTGGAGCTGCTCAGCGAACAGCCGAAGCCTTACATGGGGATCATAGCCTTTGTGATCCTGCCGACGTTTCTGCTCATCGGAATCGTGCTCATTGTTGCCGGCATCATCCGCGAGCACCGGAGAGAACGCGCGGGGAAGTCGCACGGTCTGCATTTGCCATCGATCGACCTGAACAACCCGCGTCATCGGACGGCGTTTACGTATTTTTCATTCGGAGCCATCGTGCTCCTCATGTTCAGTGCATTCGGCAGCTTCAAGGCGTATGAGTATACTGATTCGGACGAGTTCTGCGGTGAGACATGCCATGAGGTCATGTCGCCGGAGTTCACGGCGTATCAGTTTTCCCCGCATGCCCGCGTGGGTTGTGTGAAGTGCCACATCGGACCCGGGGCGGGATGGTTTGTGCGGGCGAAGCTCTCGGGGGCCTATCAGGTCTATGCAACGACATTCAACAAATACCCGAGGCCCATTGCGACGCCGATCGTGAACCTCCGCCCAGCCCAGGAGACGTGCGAGCAATGCCATTGGCCGAAGCATTTCTTCAGCGAAAAACAGCACATCAACACCTATTTTCTTTCCGATGAGCACAATACGCGTTGGACGATCAACCTTCTCATGAAAATCGGCGGCGGAAATGTGGAAGCCGGACCCACGTCGGGGATCCATTGGCATATGAACATTGCGCATGAAGTGACGTATGTCCCCGTCGATGAACAGCGCCAGGTCATTCCGTGGGTCAGAGTGCGTGATGCTGATGGAAGGGAACGGGTCTATAAAAACTCTGAGTCCAGCATGAGCGATGAGGAACTGAACAAGTTTGAACGGCGACGGATGGATTGCATCGATTGCCACAACCGTCCGTCTCACATTTATCGACCGGCTGCGCGTTCGGTCAATCTTGCGATGTCGCTTGCCTGGGTGAGTCCGGAGCTCCCTTTCGTCAAGAGCGTCGCGATGAAAACGCTTGAGTATCCCTATACGTCGAAACAGGTCGCAGAAGACAGTATCCGGCTTGTCATCCAGGAATATTACCAGTCGTCGTATCCCATACTGGCAAAGGAAAAGAAGGCGGACATCGACCGCGTCATTGAAGAGGTCCAAAAAATCTACAGCCGGAATTACTTCCCCGAAATGAAGGTCAGTTGGCGGAATTTTCCGGACAACCTTGGCCACATGTACTCCATCGGGTGTTTCAGGTGTCACGACGGCAAACACGTCAGCTCCGACGGCAAAGTGCTCTCACGAGACTGTAATACATGTCATACAATTCTTGCTCAGCAGTTCGAAAAAGGGAAACAGAGAGTCGCGTTGGCGGGTATCGAGTATCGTCATCCCGTCGATATCGGGGATGCATGGAAAGAGATGAACTGCAGTGACTGCCACCGGGGTCAATGAGACGTATGGATCAACCTCAACAGGAAAGTAAACGCGATTTTCTCAAATACATCCTCGGCGGGAGTTTTTTTGCCTGGGTGGCCTCCGTGTTGTACCCCGTCATGGCGTACATGAAGCCTCCCAAACAAGGGGAAGTGGAAGTAACCAATGTGAAAGCGGGGAAATTGAGTGAAATTGAAAGAAATAGCGGAAAAATCGTGAAGTTTGGAACCAAACCGGTGATTCTCGTTCGAGCTGCCGATGGAGATCTCCACGCCTTTGGAGCCACATGCACACACCTTGATTGCACAGTGCAGTATCGACAAGACTTGGGGGTCATCTGGTGTGCGTGCCACAATGGCAAATATGACCTCAAAGGACTCAACATCGCCGGCCCGCCCCCCCGTCCGTTGGATGAGTTTCGCGTGGTGCTCCAGGGGGACGACATATTTATTTCCAAAAACGTATGAAGAAGTTTTTTTCCTCGGTGTATCACTGGATCGACGAGCGTGTCGAACTCCGTGATTTGGTTGAATTCCTCGGGAAAAAATATGTGCCCGTCCATGAACATTCGGTTTGGTATTACTTCGGAGGTGTTTCGCTTTTTCTATTCATCATTCAAGTCCTCACCGGAATACTTCTTCTCCTCTATTACAAGAGCGGCGAAGAACTCGCGTTTGAGAGCATCCAATTCATTATGTCCAAGGTTGAATTTGGCTGGCTCATCAGATCTATCCACAGTTGGGCGGCTAACCTTTTCATCCTGGCTGCGATCATTCACATGTTCAGTGTCTACTTCACGAAAGCTTACCGAAAACCTCGGGAGATCACCTGGCTTACGGGAATGATGATGTTATTTCTCGGTATGGGGTTTGGATTCAGTGGTTATCTCCTCCCTTGGAATGAATTGGCATTTTTTGCAACGAAAGTTGGTACCGATATCGCTGGAGTTGTGCCTCTCATTGGTAAACCGATCATGATCCTACTTCGGGGCGGAGAAGATGTCACGGGAGCGACGCTATCCCGGATGTTCGGGTTTCATATAGCGGTTTTCCCCGGTTTGTTTGTCGTATTCCTTGGGATTCACCTCGTGCTTGTCCAACGGCAGGGCATGAGCGAGCCGATTGAGTTCGAAAACTCCCAGGACACTCCTCAGCATCGGATGCCGTTCTTCCCAAATTTCCTGCTTCGGGATCTCCTTCTATGGCTCCTGGTTTTGAATGTCCTCGCAATCCTGGCGGTTCTCTTTCCCTGGGAACTTGGAAAGAAGGCAGATGCGTTTGCTCCTGCCCCCAGCGGTATTAAACCGGAGTGGTACTTCTTGTTCATGTTTCAAACTCTGAAGTACATCCCAGCTCAAATTCTATTCATTGATGGTGAAGTACTGGGAATTGTCCTTTTCGGCTTGGCGGGGATATTCTGGACTCTCGTTCCTTTTTGGGATCGAAAGAGTTCAGAAGGAGTACGGAATCGATTTGTGA
Organism: uncultured Ignavibacteriaceae bacterium; assembly: GCA_964361365.1. GTDB lineage: Bacteria > Bacteroidota > Ignavibacteria > UBA10030 > UBA10030 > JANOGR01. Next base: position 14,013 of record CAYIBG010000003.1, read on the forward strand.
ACTATGTTGGGTTGTTTGCGGTGTTCTATATAATTCTCTTCACTATCCTCGGATGGTATGTATGAGAAGCCGTATGAGATGCTCCCTTCCTTTTCTTTTCGTTATGACGGCGCTCGTGCAAGAACCTACGTTTTCACAAGATCAGTGTCTGGTGTGTCATGACGCGATAGGTGACAAGAACGCGGCGCTTTTCAAACGTGATGTGCACTTTCTCAAAGGTCTATCATGCGCGGACTGTCATGGCGGCAACGCCTCGAAGGAAGAGATGGAGGAGGCGATGAACCCAAAGGCAGGGTTCATAGGTGTCGCCAAAGGTGATAGCATTTCAGCATCCTGTTCGAAATGCCATTCCAATGCTTCGATAATGGTGAAGAAATACAAATCCATTCTGCCGTTGGACCAAATGGAATCATTGCAGTCAAGCATCCACGGACAGCTCTCTACTTCGGGCAAGGAACGAATTGCACAGTGTACATCATGTCACGGATCCCATGGGATCGCGCCAAAGATCAGTCGCGCCTCATCGGTTCACCCGCTCAATCTACCGACCACCTGTTCAAGATGTCACTCGAGTGCAACATATATGCGAACGTACAATCCGGGTCTTCCAATCGATCAGCTGGACAAATATCGAACGAGTGTTCATGGGATGCTCAATGCGAAAGGGGATACGAAAGTGGCGGAATGTGCCAGTTGCCACGGGAGCCATGACATCCTTCCGGCAAAAGACGTGAGGTCCAAGGTGTATGCGACCAATATTCCTGGTACTTGTGCATCCTGTCACGCAGATCCAGAGCACATGAAAGGATATAGCATTCCAAGCGATCAATTCGAGAAGTATTCGAAAAGTGTTCATGGCAAAGCCCTACTCGAGAAACGGGACGTCGGTGCGCCTTCATGCAACGATTGTCACGGCAATCATGGTGCGGTTCCTCCCGGTGTACAATCGATTTCGCAAGTGTGCGGAACATGTCACGCACTGAATGCATCATTATTTTCCTCCAGCCCCCATAAGAAAGCTTTCGATAAGAGGAAATTGCCTGAATGCGAAACCTGTCATGGGAATCACGAGATCTACGCGGCCAAAGATGAACTTGTTGGTGTCACCGGAGATGCGGTGTGTGCGTGGTGTCATTCAGAAGACAAGCTCAAACGAGGCTATGAGGTCGCGAAAACCATGCGACAACAGATAGACAGCCTGGTCGGATCGGAAAATAGCACCATGGCATTAATTAATGAGGCAGAGCAGAAAGGCATGGAGGTTTCTGAGGCGAAATTCAAATTGCGCGAAGTCCGTCAGGCGCGCCTGGAATCTCGAACAATGGTTCACTCGTTCAATGAAAGTCAATTTCATGAGGTCATCGATAAAGGACTTGGAATATCTTCGAGTGCTTCCATCGAAGCTGCGCAAGCGATTGACGAATTCTATTTCCGGCGATGGGGCATGGGCGTTTCGTCTTTCATTATTACAGTTCTCGCAGCGTCTCTTTATCTGATGATTCGGCGAATCGAGAGGCGACAAGCAGAGGAAAGTGCGAAATCACCCCAGGGCTCATAGGGTTTCGACGATGTCATCTTTTCCCAATTCCAACAAGAAATGCTGTATGCGGAAATCAGAAGTAAGAAAATTGTCCGCCAAAATAATCCCTTATCAGCTCAAGATTCAGGAATGCCTTAAAGTAGACCTTTTTTCAATACAGCAGGCAAGAGATTTGTTGGCACGGCATTTGAAAGAAGGGTAGTTGCATCGATTAGCCCCGAAGGCAAATCCGAAGAGCGTACTATGCATAATCAAGATACACCAGCGTCCAACAAATGGATTTTCATTACCCAGGTCGCAAGTGTTTCTCTCATCTGGATAATGGTTGTGGGGATAGTGGTGTGGGTGATAAACTTGATTCTTCTCTCTCTCGAGCTCCATGATGTTCCCGGAGCTTCTGTAGGAATCAGTATTGTCGCATTGCCGGTTTTCATAACGCTCGCCGGTGTTCTCACGTACGTTTTTGTTGGATTGCAAAAAGGAAAGCGTCGGTCAAATACTTCGGAGGGCGATTAACATGCAGATCCTCGGTTTTTCACTCCTCAGTGCTCTTATTCCTCTTGGTGTCGTTTTTGCACAAGAAATCCGGCCACCGAAAAATCCTCTGCAAGGACAGATCGTCTTTGAGGAAAAAGGCTGCATTGAGTGCCATTCCATTGGTGGCTACGGAGGAAGCGCGGGTCCCGATCTTAGTAAAAAGCATTACTTCGGAAGCGTTCTCGAATTGGCCTCTGTTGTGTGGAACCACTCTCCACAAATGAATCGGAAGTTCCGTCAGCAGCGGATGAGCCGTCCGACACTCACCGAGGAAGAGATGAAGGAACTTTTTGGATTCCTCTATTACCTTCGTTATCTGGGCGAGCCAGGCAGGGTTGCGAAGGGGAAAAAACTTCTGGAGACGAAAGGATGTATCTCGTGCCATCGTGTGGCTGGCAAAGGAGGAACGATAGGTCCCGACTTCGAGCAAGTACAAAGTTATGCAACTCCACTCTATATGGTACAGGCGATGTGGAACCACGGTCCGGCAATGCAGGAGGAGATCAAGAAATCAAAACTTCCCTTTCCCATCCTTACGGGACAAGACATCGTCGATATCGCGGCGTACCTCAGTCAAACCATGATAAGCACAACACGTATTCGAATGTCGCCGGGCGACCCATCAAACGGCAAAAAGGTCTTTGAGGCTAAGAGTTGCGACAAGTGCCATCTTGTGGAAGGAAAAGGGAGGATCATTGGGCCTAACCTCTCCTCGATTGAACTCAAGAAAGGAGTCACGGAAATCGCGAGTCTCATGTGGAACCATGGACAAGTAATGATTGGAGCCATGAAAAAGCAGTCCATCGATTGGCCCAGCTTCAAAGAGAATGACATGGCGGACCTCATCGCCTACCTTTACTTCCTTGGTTTCGAAGACAAACCAGGTACACAGGAAAAAGGTGCGCGGGTCTTCCAGGAAAAGGGATGCAGAAATTGCCACCTCTCCGACGGCAAAGGGAAAGGACCCGACCTCGTAACCATTCCAACCATAGATTCGCCCATTCGGATGATCCAGCTCATGTGGAACCACGCGGGAGAGATGGAAGACCTGCTCATCATGCAGAACAAAAGATGGCCTCAGCTTTCCACGGATGAGATGAGAGATTTATATGCCTATCTGAGAAAGGTTGGCAAAAAGTTATGATGCGGAAAGGCCAGCTAGTCTGTTTCTTGAAGCTTCGTTTTGCATTTGAAAACGCATGAAAGTGTTCCGCAAGCCTTTCCTCTTATTGTTTTCTTTCGCGGCTGTTCTCATAGCAACGATAGTGCTTTTGTCGGCCTCTGGTCCCGGAAGAGTTCTACAACCGATTCAATACAACCACAAAACCCACGTCGAGACAGCCGGACTCAATTGCATCGACTGCCATATTTTTGCGGAGAAGCTTGCGTCAGCTTCTATCCCTAAGTTAGAAATCTGCCAAAACTGTCATTCAGAGACCCCGATCTCACAATCGCCGGAGGAAGCGAAGTTGCTCAATTATGTGAAGGAGAAAAGGGAAATACCATGGGTGCAAATCTACAATGTGCCCGATCATGTCTATTTCTCCCACCGCCGGCACGTTGCGCAAGCAAAGCTCGAATGCGGGGAGTGCCACGGGAATATGTCTGAGCGTACATCGCCCGTTGACTCTCCCGTGAAACCCGCGACGATGGAGAACTGCATGGAATGCCATAAGAGACTGAATGCTTCAACGGATTGTCTAGCTTGTCACCGCTAACTGAAGTGAAGTCAAATGGAGATTAAGCGTCGAGATTTCATCAAAATTTTTGGAGGAGTATCGGGAGCCGTCCTTTTTGGGGGTTACGGTTTGGAGGAAGTGTTCAAGCTACCGGATAATCTCGTTGAACAAGCGCGAAAAGGCCCTGGTGTCGAGACTTGGGTGAATACGACATGCGGCATGTGTCCCGGCGGGTGCGGTATGCGTGTCCGCCTTGTCGATGGAATTCCGGTGTACGTTAGAGGCAATCCTCTTCACCCCGTCAACCGGGGAGGCATGTGTCCGCTCGGCTTGAACGCTCTGCATCAATTGTATCATCCTGACCGTGTCACAGGCCCTCTCAAGCGCGTTGGGAAGGCTGGCGGAGGAAAGTGGGAATCCATCAGCTGGGAAGAAGCAACCGAATTCATCGCAAACGCCTTAAAGGACCTCCGCAAAGAAGGAAGATCTCATGAGGTCGCTTTCCTTGGCCACGATGAGCGAGGGTTGATGCAACAACATGTAGCGCGATTTATGAAGGCCTTTGGTTCTCCCAATTACTATCGCTTCTCCGCAACGCAGAACGGCGATACAGCCCATGCTCTTCTGCATGGCCATCCACGGCAACCGGCTTTTGATATTCTCAATACAAAACTTGTCCTGAGTTTCGGTGCAAATTTTTTGGAGGGAGGATATTCCCCTGTTTATTACACAAAACTTTACAGCCATCACCGGGAGCGGGGAACCAGATACATTCAGGTTGAGCCTCGCTTGAGCCTGACCGCCTCGAATGCTGATCGGTGGATTTCAATTCGGCCGGGTACGTATGGAGCGTTAGCACTTGGCATTGCGTACATCATGATTAGGGAAGAACTGTACGATGCCGACTTTATCAGGAACCGGACATTCGGATTTGAGAATTGGACCGACCACGCAGGTGTGAAGCATCTCGGATTTAAGAACATGGTCTTAGGAAATTATTATCCGGATATCGTTTCCGAGATCACGGGTGTTCCCAGTGCGACAGTTTTGGAACTCGCACGCGAACTTGGAAACACCCGCCCAGCTCTTGTCATCGGAGGTCAGACAACCACGGATAGTACGAATGGCGTCTTTTCTCTGATGGCAGTTCAAAGCCTCAATGCACTTCTCGGAAACTATGACAAAGAAGGAGGGATTTACTTTACGGAGGACCTACCCCTCGCATCTCTCACTACAGTTCAACAAGATGCGCTTTCGAGAAAAGGAAATGACGGGATGCCTATCGGTCTTTCCGACGAAAATACCTTCCCCCTGACGGCCTTCTCAGTGGAGAGTTTTGTGAAGAACGTCTTGGCGGACCGTCCCTATCCAATCAAAGTCCTATTCTTGTCTGGTGGGAATCCCCTTTTTCACTCGTTGAACCGTCACGACTTTTCGGAGGCTTTGGCGAAGATCCCACTCGTTGTAAGTTTTGATTCTATGGTCAGCGAAACAAGCGAGTATGCCCACTTCATTCTACCGAATCATACTTTTCTGGAGAGGTGGGATGAGATTTCAAACGTTCCCTCAGTAAACTTCGCACATGCAAGCGTCCAACGGCCTGTTATGGCCCCGCTCTACAATACGCGTCATACTGCTGATGTATTGACTGAGCTTGCTCATCGGTTAGGAGGCTCGGTGGCGTCGGCTTTCCCGTTTAAAGATTATGTAGAAGAAATCAAGCATGTGATGAAAGGTGTTTATCATTCAGGTGAAGGGGCGGTTGTTTCCGAAGGGATTCAACACCTTTGGATGGAATATCTCAAGGAACGGGGCTGGCAGATAGGTCGTTATGCATCGTTTGAAGAATTCTGGAAGTTGCTCCTGGAGCGAGGGGGATGGTGGAATCCAATTCGGAGACAAAATCGGCGACAACGCATGTTCCAGACCTCCAGCGGAAAGTTTGAGTTTTATTCACAGCGGCTAAAAACCACATTTGATACGCTCGCAAAAAAAAGGAGCAAAGAAACATCCTATAATGCCGAGCTCATCCTGAACAAGCTCAACATCTCGGCTCGAGGCGATACCGTGTTTCTACCTCACCACGAGCCTGTCCCCTACGACGGGGACAAGCCGCTGCATCTCATTACGTTTCAGGTCTTGAGCAATCGTGACGGCTTGAGCTCCAATTTGCCGATGATGCAGGAGATGTTCGGCTACTCGGTGCGGCGTTTCTGGGAGTCCTGGATTGAGATTCACCCGAAAACGGCTTCTATGCATGGAATTACCGACGGAGATTGGGTCTGGGTAGAATCCTCCATTGGCAGCCTCAAAGTTCGAGCAAAAATCACGCAAGGTATCTTGCCGGATGCCGTAGCGATTCCCTTTGGGTTGGGTCATTGGTCTTCCGGACGCTACGCAAAGGGTTACGGTGTGAGCCCCAACTCGATAATGAGAAACCTATACGATCTCCTGAGTGGTAAACCCGCGCTCGAAGCCACAAAAGTTCGCGTTTCGCTGGCAACCAAATAAGGGAAATCAGGTTCTATGGCTAAATGGGCAATGGTTATTGATCTCGATAAGTGTTCAGGTTGCGGTGCCTGCCAGGTTGCTTGTAAAATGGAGAACAACATCCCGGTGGTTGATCCTGAAGAGGCGGCGAGAGACCGTGTCATGTTCTGGATGGATATGATTACAACCTACGAAGGTGAATATCCGAACGTGCAAGCCAGGAGGATGCCAAAGCCCTGTTTCCACTGTGATAATCCACCGTGTACAAAAGTCTGTCCCGTGGGGGCAACATACAAGAACGAAGAAGGGTTGGTTGCGCAGATTTATTACCGCTGCATCGGATGCCGTTATTGCATGGCCGCGTGCCCGTTTACGGCAAAGGTCTATAATTGGTACGACCCCCCAGTGTTCAACGAAAATCGTTCGACCTTTAACCCCGATGTATCAAAGCGAATGGTGGGCGTAGTTGAGAAATGTACCTTCTGTGCGCATCGGCTTATGAAAGTCAAAGAGCAAGCGGCGTCCGAAGACAGACGAATTCGTAATGATGAATACATCCCTGCATGCGCGGAAATCTGCCCTGCTGATGCAATCTATTTTGGCGATCTGGAAGATCCGACAAGCAAGGTCAATGATCTTTCTCGGAGCTATCGGGCTTCTCGAGTGATGGACGATTTAGGAGTAGAACCGAAAGTCTTCTATCTCTCAAAGAGGGTTACTTGATGGAAATGAACTCTGTTGCTGCCACCGACCAGGACGAAGCGCTGTATCGTCCTATCTACGAAACCCAAAGAGGATATTACATTACCGTTGGGATTTTGCTGTTGATCATCATGTGGGCATCCTTCATGTATTTCACGCAGTTGAGGGATGGGCTCGGCGTCACGGGAATGAATCAGCCCGTTACATGGGGATTCTACATCGTTAATTTCGTCTTCTTTATTGGCATCAGCCATGCGGGAACGCTCATTTCTGCGATCCTGCGCCTGTCCAAAGCAGAATGGAGGCGTCCGATCACGCGAATGGCTGAAGTGATTACTGCAATCGTGCTCGCGATTGGAGGACTTCATCCCATCATCGACCTCGGACGACCGGATCGGACCCTCAACATATTCGAGTCAGGTCGGTTGCAGTCACCTCTCCTCTGGGATGTTACGAGCATTACCGCATATTTCACTGCAAGCACAGTATACTTGTACATTCCCATGATTCCTGACATTGCACGCATTCGGGACCGTGGCGGGAAGCTCAAATGGCTCTACACGTTCATGGCGTGGGGATGGCAGGGAACAGAGCAACAGAAACGCGTGTTGAATCGTGCTATAAACATTCTGATGGTGATGGTGATTCCAATTGCGATTTCTGTCCACACCGTAATTTCATACATATTTTCAATGACACTGCAGCCCGGATGGCACAGCACCATCTTCGGACCCTATTTTGTCGTAGGAGCGATCTTCTCGGGTATTGCTGCATTGCTCATTGTCATGATTGCTTTTCGAAAGTTTTATCATCTTGAGAATTACTTGAGGGAGATTCATTTCAAGTATCTTGGAACGCTGTTGCTCATCATGTCTCTCATGTGGTTCTACTTCACTTTTTCCGAGTATCTCACTGGCGTCTTCGGGTCCGAGCCGCATGAGATGGAGATTATCATGTACAAGTTTACCGGCCCATTTTCGTTAGCCTTCTGGGGAATGGTGGCCTGCAACTTTGTAATCCCGGTGATCATTCTAGGTTTCCGGCGATTCAAGACAATCCCCGGAATACTCATTGCATCCATTATGGTTGTCATCGGCATGTGGCTCGAACGTTTGAATATTGTGGTGCCGTCGTTGGCGAATCCAAGAATGAATCTGCCGGTGGGAATTTACATCCCGACGATGGTCGAGTGGTCTCTCTTTCTGGGAGGGCTCGCAGTGTTTGTTCTTGGATTTATGATCTTTGCAAAATTTTTCCCCCTTATTTCTATTTGGGAAATAGAGGAAGGAAGGAAAGAAGGGGTAGAGGAAGTCAAAGAGCGGATCCAAAGCTACCTTCCTGGAACCGCAGAACCGGTTCTCGTGAAGAGGCCGAAAAAGCGTGATTGACCGTCGATCAACTTCTTTTTTGAGCCGACGAGAGGCGATATCGGAATTTGACATGTAAAGAACTAACCTGAAATACCATTACGTTCGCAACCACTAAAAACTAACACAAGGAGGAACCTGATGAATACACGACACGTGATGACTCTCATGATTGGTTTCGTGTTGTTTGGATTTATGGCGCAAGCACAGAACAAATATGTCGGAGTCAAGATGTGCTCCATGTGTCACAAAACTGAAAAACAGGGAAAGCAATCTGACATCTGGCAAAAAAGTAAGCATGCCGAGGCGTACAAAGCTCTGACGACCGATAAGGCGAATGAGTTCGCCAAGGCTCGAGGTTCAGCGAAACCTGCAGCAGAAACACCCGAATGCCTCGAATGTCACACTTCGGCCTACACAATGGATGCCAAGCTCGTGGAGAAGGCATTCGATTTCAAAGATGGCATTCAATGCGAAACATGTCATGGAGCTGGCTCGAAGTACAAAGATCTCACAACGATGAAGAGCAAGGAAAAATCAATCGCGGCTGGAATGAAAGAATTTAAGGACAACGCGGCGATTGAGAAGTTCTGCAGGACTTGTCATAATGAAAAAAGCCCATCCTACAAGGAGTTCAAATTCGATGAGTTCTGGGCGAAAATCAAGCACTCTGTCCCGAAAGCCGGCTGAGTATTCCGGCTGGATTTCCGGAAGCAAGGGTGTGTCAATCCAATTGACCTCTTGAAAGGCTACAACCATGGAAACGAAATCAGTCGAAGAACCAAAGAAAAAAAACGGTCAGGGAACCGTTCTTGAAACAATCAAAATCACAGACACACGCACAGGGAAGGCATTCGAGATCCCTATTCAGAACGATACCATCAAAGCAATCGACCTGAGACAAATAAAGGTAAAAGACGATGATTTTGGAATGATGACGTACGACCCGGCATTCATGAACACGGCATCGTGCAAAAGCAAGATCACCTTCATCGACGGCGACCTGGGCATTTTACGCTATCGAGGTTATCCGATCGACCAACTGGCCGAGAAAAAATCCTACCTGGAAGTTGCGTACTTGATTCTCTACGGCGAGCTTCCTGCAAAAACTCAGCTGGATGAATGGACCAACCATATACGACTCCATACCTTTGTCCACGAGAACGTCAGACGCCTGATGGAGGCTTTCCGCCACGACGCTCATCCGATGGGCATCTTTGTGAGCACTCTTGCAGCGATGTCGACATTCTATCCGGAAGCAAAGAAGGTGCTTGATCCGGAAGTCCGTCGGAAGCAAGTGTGGCGTCTGATTGGGAAAGTCCCGACGATCGCCGCCTGGGCGTACCGACACAGCATCGGTCTGCCGTATGTATATCCGGACAACGACCTGTCATACACGGAAAACTTCCTCGCCATGATGTACAAAGTGGCGGAATTGAAATACAAACCCGATCCGGCGCTTGCGAAAGCACTGGAGGTTCTGTTTATCCTGCATGCAGACCACGAGCAGAACTGCAGCGCTAATGCCATGCGTTCGGTCGGCAGCTCTCAGGTCGATCCGTATTGTGCAGCAGCAGGCGCCGCTGCCGCGCTGTACGGGCCATTGCACGGCGGCGCGAACGAGGCAGTACTTCGCATGCTCGATGAGATCGGGTCGAAAGACAAAGTACCCGCGTTTGTCAAGGAAGTCAAGGACGGAAAAGGCAAGCTTATGGGATTCGGGCATCGGATTTACAAGAACTACGACCCGCGTGCCAAGATCATCAAGTTGATGGCCGACCGGGTCTTCGAAGTCACGGGGAAAAACCCGAAACTCGAAATAGCCCTCGAGCTGGAACGCATTGCACTGCAAGACGAATACTTCGTCAAGAGGAAACTGTATCCGAACGTTGACTTTTATTCAGGGCTTATTTACCAGGCCATGAAGTTCCCCGTCGACATGTTCCCCGTGTTGTTTGCCATACCGAGGATGTCCGGCTGGCTTGCACAATGGGAAGAAATGCTGATGGATCCTGAGCAGAAGATTGCCAGGCCGCGGCAGGTTTACCTGGGATACGACAAACGCGATCTGAACTAGGAGACCATGAGACTCCCGGAGTCTCGAAGACTCCGGGAGTCTTTCACGCATGACGATTCCGACTGAAAAAGACCCCATCAATCTTTTTTTGCTTTGGCTCGAGGACGCAAAAAAAGCAAAGATAGAAGAGCCGACAGCCATGGGACTTGCCACAACAGACACCAAAGGCAGGCCGTCGCTCCGGATGGTTCTCCTGAAGGATGTGGGACCACGCGGATTCGTTTTCTATACGAACGAAGAAAGCAACAAAGGCATTGAGCTGCGGAAAAACAAAAACGCAGCGCTGTGTTTTTACTGGATGCAGATTGACCGGCAGGTTCGTGTATGGGGACATGTCGAACCCGTGAGCAGGGAGGAAGCCGATGCATATTTCGCGTCGCGGCCACGACTCGCACAGATTGGAGCGTGGGCCTCACCGCAATCACGCCCGATGAAGGGTCGCTTTGACCTGGAAAAAAAAGTTGTGGCGTTCACGGTAAAATTCGGAGTGAAGAAAGTCCCCAGGCCGCCCTACTGGGTTGGCTTTAGGGTCATTCCTGAACGGATCGAATTCTGGCTGGAAAAACCGTTTCGACTTCACGAGAGGGTTTTGTACGTGAAGGAAGGGAGCGGCTGGAAGACGAGCAGGCTTTTTCCCTAGGGACGCGGTTATTGCAAGCGGTCGAAAGGGTTTTTCTCAATTGTTGAAAAACCGAACGCTCAGATTCTTAGCACTGAGAAATAATGTGAATCTGAGTCTAAAAGAACTACGTTTTTCATCCAAAAAAGGCGGTTAAGATGGCATAAGGATTGCCTTGTGAAGGACTGCTCAACGCCACATAACATGAAAAAACTCCTTCTTTTTTTGTCGATTTTTCTCTTTCCGCAGCTTGTATTTTCTCAACTGATTCAAGCGCGTTTCGTTTCATCCGTATACGGATGGCAGCAACAAGACACAGTGGGGCAGAGCTCCAATCATCTGTTCGGATATCAAACCGTTCAATTCAGCGCGGCCAAGGATCAGTTTTCATTCCACACTTACTGGCAAGGCTACAACGACTTTGCTGGGGAACTCAAGAACAAGGGCCAGTACAGGTTGTATAATCTGTACCTCCGTGCAACAAATCTTTTTGATGTAGTGGATATCACTCTGGGAAGGCAACCGGTGTTTGCCGGAGTGGGCACAGGAACGATCGACGGCGGACTCGCTGCCTTGAAGTTCTTTGAATCGCAATTGAAAATTGTGGGCTATGTCGGAAGCCTCCCGCCTCCCTTGCAAAAAGCTGATATCATCGACAAGGTGAAGAACAACTTCATGACGGGTGCTCAGGTTGTTGCCACGCCCGCGGACTACGCTCAGTTTTCACTGAGCTACATGAAGCGGTCGATTCAACCCGAAGTCTACACAGCTACGCGGCGCGATTCTCTGTTCAACCCGTACCTGATTGAAATCCGGCCGAGTGCACGCGAAGAAAGATACCTGAGTGGAGATTTTAACGCAGACTACGAAGACATCGCGTCGTTGTACGGACGCATCGACTATGATCTGCTGCTGGAGAAACGATCACGTTTTCAACTGTTCACCCGTGTCAAACCCATGGAGGACGTCGGCCTCACTGCGGAATATCTGCAGCGCGACCCACGGATTTCCTACAATTCGATTTTCACGGCATTCACCTACAACACCCTCAAAGAATACCAACTCGGTTTTGAGTTTTCCCTGCCCGAGGACCGCATGTTCTTTGTCCGATTCGGAAATCTTTCGTACAACGATGAAAACGTGAGAACCATAACTGTTGGTGCAAACGGGCAGAATATGGGCGCCAGCGTTTCCACGAGCGCCGGGTATCCTGGTGAGCTCACGTCAGGCTCGCTCAATCTTGGCTACCCGATGTTTGAGAACACGTTCACGCCGACTCTCCTCGTCAGCTATGCGCGATACAAACTGAGCGAAAACTCCCCGCTGGAAGGGACCTTGAGCGCAGGCTTGGGCGGGGTCTATCGGCCGATGCCTGAGTTGTCACTCGATGCGCAATTCCAGTGGATCCAAAACAAGATCTACAAGAGCGATACGCGTTTGTTCGTTCGTGTGAGCTACCTGTTTCTTGAAAGACTGGACCTCTTCTAGAGAATCGACGAGATATGAAAAACACGATTGAGCGAAACCTCCGGAAACAAGGATACCTGATTGTGAGTGTCCTTCTCGCCATTGGTGCGATGCTTGCGATGCCGACCGCCAGCCTGGAAGGTATGGACCAGCCGCAGTCGGGTAAGGTCAAGTTCAATCACAAATTCCATGTCAAGGATTCGGGTCTTTCCTGCACGGATTGCCATTCCACTGCGCCGACGAGCAAGCTGGCTTCCGACAACCTGTCGGCGAAGCATGGGAATTGCCAGTCATGCCACGAGGAGCAGGTCGAAAAGAATTGCAGCTACTGTCACACCGGGGAAGATCCCTTGTCATATGTCCCTGAGAAACAAGAGAGAGAGCTCCGATTTTCACACGAAACACATATCGGCGGACAGAAGCTCGAATGCCAAACATGCCATGCCGACGTGGAAACCTCTGAGCAGTTGGGAACTTCGCGCATCCCGGAAATGGCGACGTGCAACACGTGCCACAACGACGTGAAAGCAACGAATGCTTGCGAGACGTGCCACACCAATTTTGCCTCTTTGAGGCCCAAAGAACACAACAAGAGGGATTTCATCCGGGAGCACAAGCGGATTGCTCGCATCAGCAATTCAACATGTATGAGCTGCCATACCCTGGAAACCTGCGCAGATTGCCACAACGGAGCCTCTCTGACGAATACCTCAAAATCCGGAAGGGATATGGTTTCTCCCCGCTCCCCCCGCCTCACGGCAATTGACAGGGGGCAGGGTATGGCGCTGACGAAGGTTCATGACTTGAATTTCCGGTTGACTCACGGCTTGGCCGCCCAGCAGAAGAAGCAGGATTGCCAGACGTGCCATCAGGAGAAGATCTTTTGCTCTACCTGCCATGCGGTCGGCGGGAACGTGAATCAGTTGAGCTTTAAACCGGCTTCGCACTCAAACAAGGCAGGCCTCTTTGCAACAACGGGTGTTGGAAGCGGCGGCGGGACTCATGCGTTGATGGCACGACGCGATGTCGAGAGCTGCGCTTCCTGCCACGATGTTCAAGGCGCGGATCCCACATGTCTCGCCTGCCACAGCGATGTGGACGGCATCAGGGGCACGGATCCACGGACTCATGTGCGAGGGTTCATGGAGAGCGCAAACGGGGAATGGCATTATGACCCGGGTTCCAGTTGCTTCATGTGCCACTCGGATGCGAACGCCCGGCCGGGCGGTATCAAAGGACAAAAATTCTGCGGCTATTGCCACAAGTGATGCCATGAACGCAAAGAACTTTTTCTCAGTCATGTCGGTGGCCGCTTTCTTCGGCCTTGTCGTGTTGCTTTCCTCGTGCAGTGAGCTGAAGAGCGATTTGCCGCGGCAGACGACTGCGTCGCAAATCCACCCGGACGGCTGGGCGACAACCGGAGCGTCATTCCATGGAACTCAAATCCGCTCCAATAATTGGGATATGAGGGGATGCAGGTCATGTCACGGAAATTCGTACGCCGGCGGAACGGCAGGGGTTTCGTGCAACACATGTCATCAGGGGTTTAGCGGGCCGGAAGGGTGCGCCGTGTGTCATGGCACCGCGGGCGTGAATGCAGCACCGCCGCGGGACTTGAGCACAAACACGCTGAAAACTGCCCGGGGCGTTGGAGCCCACCAGATTCACTTTCTCGGGAGTACGATCGCAGCAAACACGCTTTGTTCAGAATGCCATGCTGTTCCCGGTGATGTGTACAAGGATGCTGCGCATCTCGACGGAAATCCAGGCGCTGAAGTTCAATTCCTGAACCCGATGACGAACCTGGCAACGAGTGGAGTCACCCCGTCACCAACGTACAACAGTGCCACAATGACATGTTCAGGCACGTACTGTCACGGCACGTTCAAGAATGGGAACCAGGCATTCGCACCGGTCTGGAATGATGCGAGCGGAGCTCAAATGGCTTGCGGGACATGTCACGGCGACGTGACACAATCAACGCTTGCACTCAAGGCCTTGCCCGGCGGAACACATCCGGTGAACACAGCATGTTCGACCTGTCACGGCGGCGTTGTCGATGCGAGCCTTAAGATTATCAACCCGTCAAAACACGTTGACGGGAAGCTCAATTTGAGCGGTAACGATATTAGCTTCTAGCGATAGAAGCACAATGCAACAAACCTCATTGCGCAAAAGGAGGAAAGCAACATGACAACAAAAGCAATAACAGCAGTTATCTTCTTGGTAGCTCTCGTGACCGCAATGGCTCTCGTGGGCTGTAAAGAAGGTCCGGCGGGTCCCAAAGGGGATGACGGCCAAGATCTCTTTGGCGGCTCTCTTGAAGGGTTTGCAGCAGGCATCAAGTGCGGCACGTGTCATATTCCGGAAACTGACACGACGTATTTTGTGCTTGCCCGGAGCTATCAATGGGCTCAGTCGAAACATGCCGTAGGCGGCGATCTGGAGAGGAACGGCGGTAACTGTGCCGGATGCCATACAACAGAGGGATTCATGCAAATGATGAAGTCTGTCACGGGCCCAGCTACAATTCAGGCAGTTTCGGATAAATGGCAGCCGAGCCCCCCGGGATGTTTTGCATGCCATTCGGCTCACCAACGCGGGGACTTCAGCCTGCGAATTCAGACGCCGGTCACAGTAACCTCGTATGTTACGGGAGTCGCGGACCAGACGTTTGACTACGGCAAGGGTAATTTGTGCGTGCGGTGTCACCAAACTCGCACAACGTTTCCGATGTCTCCGAAGCCGGACCCGACGAAAACGGCGGCGACGGACACGATTACGATCACTTCAAGCCGTTGGTATCCGCATTACGGGGTGCAAGGCCAGATGTTAATGGGAACGGGGGGGTTCCAGTTCTCGGGAGCGACGTTTACCGGGAATTCTGCCCATTCGAACTCGGCAACAATCAAAGCAAACGGCTGCCCGACATGCCATATGGCGGAACAGGTCTACTCTTCGACCGGCGGTTTCCCGACGAATGCCGGGACCGGCAAGGGCGGCGGACACACCATGAACGTGAAGTATCATTGGCCGGATGCCTCATCGCCAGAGAGCCAGGTGCTGACGGGTTGCAAAGATGCCGCGTGTCATGGCTCCGCGTTCAGCTCGTTCGACTACAAAGGCGTGACGACTTCGCCTCTGAACCTCGGAACGACGACGGCGGTGAAGCGCTATCTCGACACCCTCCAGACGCTGTTGCTTGACACTGCCATCGTCAATAAGTTCAACGCAGGGGCCAAAAAGGCCTGGATCGCCATTAGGGCCACGGACAGCAGCGTAACGGTGAACGCCGGTTCGGGTGCCAACGCGCTGAAGATCCGTCCGGCATCACGTGCTGGTGCGTTGTTTAATTTCTTGTTTATCGAACACGACCGAAGCCATGGCGCTCACAACACGAAGTATACTGTTGAGCTCCTGAAGGCATCGATCGCGGAGTTGCGCAAACCGTAGCTTGCGTTCTTCACCTAGGCGGCGGATTCGAATCCGCCTCCTGGATTTTTGAAGTACTTCTGATGAAGGGAGGTGAGGCAACTCGCCTCCCTTTTATTTTTCGTCAGTGATTCCTATTCCTGACAAGCACTCCAAGTTTTTCCGATTTTTGAGATTTCCAGCTCTTTCATAACTGACCAGTGCCCGCTTTTTGAGCCGAATTCCGGTGCCTTCATCATCTCTATCCTGAAATCCAATGGCATGGAGGTTGCTCTGAGGGATGCAGAATAATCACAAAAGAACACGTTTCACTAATTGAAGGAAGAATAATGATAGGATCTCTGGTTGTTTGGCTCGGACTGGCCGCCGCAGCCGGTTCTGCTATCTGGTATTACCAGGCGTCGGGCGGCAAAGATGCCTCGGTGTCTTTTGGCCGGAAGGCATTTCTGGTTTCTGTTCTCAGTGTCGTCCTTGCGTCGGCACTCCTCATGTTTCTCATCTTGCGGCACCAGTTTGAATACTCGTATGTGTGGAGCTACAGCTCGCGAGACTTGCCGTTGTATCTCCTCGTCACATCCTTCTGGGCAGGGCAGGAGGGGAGTTTTTTGCTGTGGGCGCTGTTTGGAGCGCTCATCGGTTTGTTCCTGCAATCATTCAGCCGAAGACGCGGGTTTGAATCAGAAGTCATGAGCCTCTATGCCATGCTCCAAATGTTTCTCCTGATTCTGGTGGCCGTGAAATCGCCCTTCGACTACGTGTGGAAAGTGAATCCGGAGCAATTTGGCGCCGGTGTCATACCTGTTGATGGAAAAGGGCTTAACCCGCTCCTGCAAAATATCTGGATGGCCATTCATCCCCCCGTCTTGTTTATCGGATTTGCCGCGGCGGCGGTCCCATTTGTTCTGGCAGTGGTGGCACTCTGGAAACGGTGGTACTCCCAGTGGGTCGCGATGGCGCTTCCATGGGTGCTGTTCAGCGCTCTGTCTCTCGGGGCCGGAATCATGCTCGGCGGATACTGGGCCTACGGCGTACTGGGCTGGGGCGGATGGTGGGGCTGGGACCCGGTCGAGAATTCGTCGCTCGTGCCCTGGATCGCCTGCGTCATTCTTCTCCACACTCTCCTTGTGCAGAAGAAAACCGGCAAACTCGTCCGCACTAATTTCGTACTGGCAATCCTGTCGTTCACGCTCGTCATTTATAGCACGTTCTTGACCCGCAGCGGAATCCTCGGAGATTCCTCGGTCCACTCGTTTGTCGACCCGGGGACGTTCGCCTACACGCTCCTCGTGGTGTGGCTTTTTTCCGCCGCTCTCATCGGCGGACGGATGCTGCAGCAACGATGGAAGGAATTGTCTCCCGCCAAACAGGATGACAGACTGTACAACCGCGAATCTTTTATGGGCCTGGCAGCGCTCGTGATGGGACTCAGTGCGCTCGTAATTCTCTTCGGAACAAGTTTGCCGATCGTTTCGCGCACGACAGTCGAACCTTCATTCTACAACAACAGCAACCTGCCTCTGGCCATCGTCATGAGCTTCCTGCTCGGATTCAGCCTCCTCCTTCGATGGGGCGAAGATTCGCGCAAGGATTTCCTCCGAAGACTCTGGTTCCCGCTTGCAGGATCAGTGACGGGCGAAGTGATTCTGTGGTATTTC
>CAYIBG010000004.1:0-19771 GCA_964361365.1 uncultured Ignavibacteriaceae bacterium
GAGCGACCATGCCCGAGGTCGGATCTTGGGCTCCATTCACCCAGCCGTCATGATGGTTTCCGCGAATAATCCATTCATCAGGATACACCGATCCGCGAATCGTAACAATGACATTGTAAATTTTCTTGATATCCCAGTTGAATCCGAGTTTCATGTGAACCTTCGCAGGGCCCGGACCTATCTTGTAGGTAATGGGCAGGGCGCCACGCCAGTTTGAGGGAGCAACCGGACCTTTGAGTGCGGCAAGAAGCGGCTGTGCATCAGCATACGAAATCGGTAAAACGGGAATTTTTGTCAGAGTCTTTGCCTCCTTGATGTCCAGCCGTTTCGCATCGGTGGTTGCGCCGATTCCCGGCGTGAGCGGATCTCCGGGATGAAACGGCATATCCATGACGCTCCCCCGCTGAACTCCGTCTTTGGGCCGCCAAGGACCTTCGGGAAACACGTCGCCGTGGTAAAAGCCGTCATCCCGGGGGTCAGAGTAAATAATACAGCCGAGTGCGCCTTTCTCTGAAGCAAGTTTTGGCTTGATCCCGCGCCACGACGCGCCATAACGGGCAATCACGATACAGCCTTTCACGGAAATTCCGAGCCTCTCAAGCTGTTCATAGTCGTCCGGGATCCCGTAGTTCACATAGACGAGCGGCGCGGTGACGTCACCATCGATCGAATACGCGTTGTAGGTAGGAAGTTGTTCGTCATGCTGATTCGAAGTCTGGTCGCCTTCCACTGTCGGTTCTTGAAGTTTTGCGACAAACTTCGTCGGTTCAAGCAGCTCTACGACTCTTTCTATCGGAGTGGGAAAAAGAACGTCGAAAGCTTCGATCTTTGCGTCGAGCCCCCACGACTTGAACATCCTCTGCATCCATTCTGCATTATCCTTGCCGTACGCGGATCCAAGATGGTGCGGGCGGGCCGACAAACGTTGCATGTATTCCTTCTGTTTCTCGGCGCTCGGGATTGCCCGAAACCGCGTTTCCCAGTCCGACTTTGTCTGATTCTGCGAGAAAGCGCAGGTGACAATAACCAATAGTGGCAAAATTCTTTTGACCCGAATCATGGATTCCTCCTTGTGTGGTTGGATGTTTGCAGAAACAAGTGTCATAGGGCCGCTCTTATGATCTCATTAGTTTTCACTGAAAAAGTCTCAGTCAGTCTGAGCGCCCGCCTGCCTCATTGAGCCTAATAAGGCGGGCAGGCAGCGAAGCGGAAGCAAGTGTAGAGGGCGAAGTAGAGGGCGAAGTCCCCGCCTGCCTTCAAGGATCAGATGAGGCGGGCAGGGAAGACTGCTCAGCGCATGTTTCGACTTCGTCCTGATAAACAACATCAGAACTGCGCTCAACATGACCATTTTGTTGTTTGTTCATCGAGAACTAGTACGTCGACAAGAACTCGGGGTATTTGCTGCCGGCCGCCGTGTTGAACAAAACAACGGAGTCTGTGCTTTTCAGAAAACCTGATTTCGCAAGTCGTTGGGCTGCTACGAGCGTGGCAATGCCCTCGGGGCAAATCAACAGCCCTTCGGTCTTAGCGAGTTCACGGACTCCTGAAAAGAGCTCGGCGTCATCGACAGCGACGGCACACCCGTTGCTTTTGTAAATCGCGTCGAGAATCATATAGTCTGCAAACGCTTTGGGCACCCGCAGTCCGGAAGCCACCGTTGCTGCATTTTGCCAGAACTCTGAATCATTCTTTTTTTCCTCAAAGGCTTTCACAATGGGGGCGCAGCCGGATGATTGCACCGAGACCATCCTCGGCCGCTTCCCACCGATCCATCCCAGTTGTTCCATTTCCTCAAATGCTTTCCACATCCCAATCAGCCCTGTGCCGCCTCCCGTCGGATACACGATGACGTCCGGCAACTCCCAATCCATCTGTTCGGCGAGTTCATATCCCATTGTTTTTTTGCCCTCAAGTCGATATGGTTCCTTCAAGGTTGATACGTCAAACCAATCTTTACGGTCTTTCTTCCGTTCGTTCATCGTTTTTGCCGCGTCGCTGATATTTCCCTTCACGAGCTCGACGTGCGCACCGTACGCCTTGCATTCCTTGATATTCATCGACGGAGTGTCTTCCGGCAGGAACACATGACATTCGAAGCCCGCCCTCGCTGCGTACGCCGAAGATGCGCCCGCAGCATTTCCGGCGGAGGGTATACAAACGCTCTTGACCCCCAATTCCTTGGCTTTGGATATAGCCATTCCGAGCCCGCGGGCTTTAAAAGAGCCCGTCGGGAGTTGGCCCTCGTCTTTCATCCAAAGGTTTATGACTTTTATGCGCTCCCGGAGCCTCGCGAGGGGAATGACGGGAGTCATCGTTTCGCCCAGGGAAACAACGTTCTCTTCTTTCTCGACGGGAAGAAGCGGGAAGTATTTCCAGAGGGAACTTTTCTCGCCTTTTAGGCTTTCCTTACTGAGGCTCTTTTTTGCACGATCAAGGTCATACCGGGCCAGGAGAGATTTGCCGCAACTTCGACACACCGTTTGCAACTGGTGTGGAGAATGGCGGTCTCCGCATACACTACACTCGAGATGCGTGAGAAAACTTGTCGGGTTCACAAAGGCGAGGCTGGAAGAATGTCGCAATGTAACGCTCACCGATTGAAGAATCAAGACTCGAAGAGTCTCCCGTCGGGTTTTTTGCTGTTGAAATTCGACCTCTCATTGTCTATATTTTCGAAATCTATTTAGAGTGACAACCCGAAAGGACCCACATGAAATTCTCTTCGAAGGCACTTCTCGTTTTCTCAATTTCCATCCTGCTGACTCAAGCCGGTCTGGGCCTTCCCAAATTTGCCAGCCGCACAGGTGCGAAATGTCAATCGTGCCATGTCAATCCGACGGGAAAGGGAATGCGCAACGAGTTCGGAAGCTCCTACGGCAGAGATGACATCACGCTTCCCACGTTCAAGGAACTTACCGATTACGATGAGTTTTCAACGAACCTGACCTCGAACATATCCGTCGGGGCTGATGTTCGCAACCTGTTTTTCTACAACCAACGCGAAAAAGGCAGCAGCTTTTTTCAAATGCAGGGCGACGTGTATTTTGATTTGCGTCTGAATAAGAAATTCAGAGTCTACTTTGATAAAGGCTTGTATACGGGGTTTGAACTTATGGGGATTGCAAAGGTCTTGCCGCTCGAAGGCTACGTCAAAGTGGGAAAATTCATGCCTGCGTACGGAATTCGCACCGATGACCACAATGCGTTCAATCGGGGGGGACCTTTCGGGGGGGGGCCCTATGCAGGGTTGATCCCGAGCGGGTATCCTACGGGACTCCGCTTTGGCGAACGCTCCGAAGACACAGGAATCGAGTTTGGTTTTTCACCGAGCTATTTTTCTATCCAGCTGGGAGTGTTCAACGGAACGCCGGGGGCGGGGCTTTCGGGCACAGGCGCCACCAAACAGAAGGCTGTTTCGATGCGCGGCGAGGCTGCTTTCAGAGTCAGCGACATCAACCTGAGCGTTGGAGGATCGTTGTACAACTATCCCGACCCAAGTGGGACCATTACATACTATAGCGGGTTTGGATCGATCACTGTGTTGCAGTCATTGACACTCCACAGCGAGGTGGATATTCTGACCAAAACTTTGCCCGGCCCTGATATCACCGGCATGATGGTATGGAACGAACTCAATTATATGGTAAGACCGGGCATCGACTTGAAACTGGGCTTTGAATTCTACGACCCCGACACAGAGTTGAAAAACGGAAGTTTCAGCCGCGTGACGATCGGCGCCGAGTTGTTCCTGCTGAGCGGCGTGGAGGTGAGGCCGCTCTATCGACTGAATCTTGAAGATATACCCACCGGAGCGAAGGTGGATAACGACGAACTCCAGCTTCTGTTCCATTTTTATCTCTAAACTGTCATATCCCTCATGAAAAGATTCTCTTTGTTTTTCCTCATCGTTCTCTGCGTTTTGCACATCATCCAGGGCTGCAAAGATGCGGGAACAGAAATTCCGGTGTCAGCCTCACCTCCTGTTGTGCAGGACGATTCATCACGCTTCAACAGGGACGTTCATCCGATTCTTCTTGCCAATTGCGCACTTTCCGGCTGTCACTCCGGTTCAAGTCCGCAGGCCGGTTTTAATCAGGAGACCTTTGCTGGCGTGAGGGCTGGCGGGGCAACGTTTGGCACCAATGTCATTCAGCCGGGCGATTCCTCCTCAAGCTCTTCGAACAACGCCGTCGGCAGCGGAATCATGAAAATGATCCGCAATGTCAACAACCCGTTTGGGAATTTCCGGATGCCGCTTACAGGTCCATACTCTACTTCGGGGTTGCCGGATTCTCTGATCGTTAAGATCGGGAAATGGATCAAGCAAGGCGCAAAGAACAACTGAGATCCTTCAATGAAGAAAGAGGAGCTTTCATGAAATACGGTGTCATCCTCGTCCTTGTGGCCATCACAGCTCTCGCATTAGTCGAAACACTCGCGCAATCGAAGAAAGAGCTGACGTATACAAAGGATGTCGCTCCGATCATCAAGAGATATTGCATTCCGTGTCATCTTGAAGAGAACGAGAATCCGAGCGGGCTGGCTCTGGATGACTACGAAAAAACGATGAAGGGAGGAAATCACGAAAGTACAGTTGTTCCCCGGAAACCACAGGAAAGTTATCTCTATCTGAAGATCCTACCTAACCCGCCGTTCGGTAAGCAGATGGCGCGGAACAAGAAGAAACTTACTGAGGAAGAAACAAAGACCATCTATGATTGGATAGCGCAAGGAGCAAAGAAATAGCCCCTGCTATTCGACTTTTTCCACTTTGATGGTGTTTGTTGAGCCCTTCGACATCAAAGGAATTCCCGCCGTAAAGACAACGTAGTCCCCGCTCTTTACATACCCTCTGGACTTGAGCTCATCTTTAATTCGACGGAATGCTTCATCTGAATTCCTTTCGAAATCCGGAATGATGATTCCCCGCACGCCCCATACAAGGTTCAACCTGCGCAGGATTTTTTCACGGCCTGTCACTGCGATGATTCTCGCATGAGGCCGGTATTTGCTGATGTTCATTGCTGTCGAGCCCGAGTGCGTCAGTGGAACGATGGCCGAAGCCCCCACCTGTTTTGCCATCACACAAGCCGCCCGGCCGATGGCATCAAAAACCTTTGCTTCCTGCTCTATGGGTATTTCCGTGATGTCGAGATGGTCCTTGCCTTGTTCCTCCGCCTTGCGAATGATCCTGTCCATCGTGTGTACCGCTTCCACCGGGTATTTCCCGACCGATGTCTCGGCGCTCAGCATCACCGCATCAGCACCGTCAAGAACTGCGTTGGCGACGTCATTGGCTTCCGCGCGTGTGGGCCTTGGATTCTCGATCATCGATTCGAGCATCTGGGTCGCGATGATCACGGGCACGCCCGCTTCGTTGCATTTCTTGACGATCATTTTTTGCACAACCGGAACGTCCTCAGGGGGCAGCTCCACTCCGAGATCCCCTCGAGCCACCATGACAACGTCGGACTCACCGATGATGGCATCGATGTCCTCTACAGCTTCCGGCTTTTCGATTTTGGCAACGATCGGGACCCTCTTCCCTTTCTGAACTTCGCGGATAATGACCTCCCGGAGCTGCCGGATGTCGTCTGCCGCTCTAACGAACGACAGGGCTGCGTAATCGATGTCGTTTTTCAGTCCGAATCTCAAGTCTTCGGCGTCTTTTTCCGTATGAGAAGGAACACTGATTTTGACGCCGGGGAGGTTCATTCCCTTCTTGTTGGAAAGCCGTCCCCCGTTCACAACTTTGCAGGTGACATCTTTCTTGGTTTTTGAGACAACTGAAAACTTCATTTTCCCGTCATCGACAAGAATAATGTCTCCGATGTTCACATCAGCTGGCAATCGATCATATGTTGTGGAAACACGATGTCTATCTCCAGAGACATCTTCGATAGTAAATGTGAAAGGGTCCCCTGTGTTGAGCTCTTCGGTCCCGTTTTTCAAGAGACCCGTTCTAATTTTCGGACCGCTGAGATCCTGAAGAATGGTGACATACTCTCCCGTCCTGCGGCTGGCCTCTTTCACGTTTTCGATAACCTGCAGATGCTGGTCGTACGTCCCGTGAGAAAAATTGAGCCTTGCCACATCCATCCCGGCTTCGATGAGTTGAACGAGCACGTCTACACTTTCTGATGCAGGACCGATCGTGCAAATGATTTTGGTACTGCCAAATCCCTTAGGACGATTCATCGGGTTGTTTCCTTTACGGTTTTGAGAGCTTCGACAAGTTGAGGCAAAATCTCTCCTGCCCTGCCCAGCAGGGTTTCATCAGCGCTTGACGACAAGTCAGTGCGTTCAGTGTTGATTTCAGCAACATAGGCTCCGGCAGATTTTGCCCAAAGCGGAAGCGATGCGGCCGGATACACCACCGCGGACGTTCCAACGCACAGGAACACGTCACAACGTCTTGCCGCTTCTTCCGCTTCTGCAAACACTTCTTGCGGAAGCAATTCGCCAAACCATACGACGTCCGGCCGCAAAAGGCCGTTGCAATGGATGCAGTGAGGCGCCTGTTTTTCTGCTGTTATACTGACATCTTGAGCGTACTTGCCGCACGCGATGCAATAACTGCGCTCGATATTTCCGTGGAGCTCAAGCACATTCCGGCTTCCCGCCCGACGATGCAGGTTGTCAACATTCTGCGTGACAAGCGTAAACCTCGGAATCATATCTTCCAGAGCTACCAATGCCAGGTGAGCCGGGTTCGGCTGAACGTCCTTCATCACCTTCTTGCGATACGAATACCATTCCCACACGAGGTCAGGGTTTTTTATGAAAGCATCAAAGTTGGCAAGTTCTTCCGGTTTGAACCTTGACCAAAGCCCTTCTGCTCCACGGAACGTGGGCACTCCGCTTTCAGCAGATATGCCCGCTCCGGTGAGAACGCAAACGGACTTGGCTTGGCGGACATACGATATCAGTCGGGCAGATGCCTTCATTGTCGCGGGATCAGCTTCAACGTCGTATGAGCGCTCTTCAGAACGACATCTTTATCCATCGGAACCCGACGATACAGGCCATTGAGCCACAGGTTCGCCTGGTCGGAGTAATTCTTGTGGAACACTTGTCCCGATTGCCCTGGCGGCGTCACTGCTTTCGTATTGTTCACATCGGAAAGGTCGAAAATCTGTCTTGTGGAGGGTCCCACAATGTTCACAAACGGCGCTGCGAGCCTGTAGTCGCCTTTGTTCACGGTTGAATGTGAACCTCCGACCTGGAAAGGCCCAATGTTGAAAATCTTCCTCAACAGAGAATGGCTTCCAAATACATGAGTGAATTCGACCTTATGCAGTCTTCCCCACTGCCACTCCTTGACATCTCCTCCGAGTGTTCCCTGGAGGTTATTGATCGCATCGAGCAAACTCTTTCTTATGATGTCATCCCGGCTTTCTTTTTCAGGTGTTTCGACATTATCGAACCACTCAGAAGAATCTTTCTGCAATAGTGTGGTGGTAACGATCAAAGGAACGCTTGCGAGGGTGTCGTAGAGTGCAAGAATTTGTTCTCCAAACTCATCGTGAAAGGTGTTGCGGATTGTTTTGAGAAGGAGCTCCTGGAAGAGTGTGGTTGCAACATCCTCTTTCTTCATTTCAAATGTCCAATTCCGAAAATAGTTGAGGACGGTCTGAACACGAAGGTCGGGCACATCACGTCCATCGAAAGCTCTTAGAATAATGGGAACAAGGTCGCGTGCCTGGGTCGAAAAGTAGTCGAGCTGTATTCGTTGAAAATCATCGGTCGAAAACGTTTCCTGGCCTTTCAAAAGCTCTGTTATTCGAGTGATCCTCCATGAAGGTTCCCAATGAGACGAGACGTGGTATGGAAACGAGTCATCGATAATCTTGTTATTGGCCGTCGCAATATAACCTTCCGGTGGGTTGAAGACCTGGGGCATGTCGTCAAACGGTACAAATCCTTTCCAATCGTATTCCTGAGTCCAGCCGGGGAATGGCAAAGTCTGACCTTTGGTGCTTCTGATGGGCAGTTTTCCGCCTGTATAGTATCCGATGTTTCCTTCGACGTCGGCATAAAGAAAATTCTGAGCCGGCGTTCCATAAAACTGAAGCCCTTGCTTGAACTCTCTCCAGTTCTTTGCGCGATTGACCATCAGGAATGCCTTCGCCTCATTTGAGAGCTCGTGTCCCACCCACCTCATGGACAACAGGTACTCCGAAAGTTGCGCCGCCGGCTCGATCCTGTTCACAATCGGCCCTCGATGTGTGCTGTAGATCGACAACACCACCGGCAACTGGTCTTTCACGATGATGGTATCGATTTCTTCCGTAACGGACCTCCATTCATCGTCGACCCTGTAAAAGTGGGGATGTTGAACAGAATCGACTTGTTCCGCATAGAAGTCCTCGTCATCGATCATGGCGTTTGTCACACCCCAGGCGATGTGTCTATTATGACCGACTACGATAAATGGGATTCCAGGAATGCTTGCACCTTCCACATCCATAGTGGGCGTAGCGAGATGCATTTCATACCATCTTCCGGGAGCAAACAGAAGCAGGTGGGGATCATTGGCCAGCAGCGGTTTACCTGTTGCCGATTTTGCCCCGCTCACCACCCATGCGTTGCTTCCTGTTTGCAGCCCACCAGCTCCGATGAGACGCCGATAGGATGCTTCGGCATCGAGCATTTGTTTTCCCAGATGAGCGATCTTCTTGCCCTTGAGTTCTCGAACAATGACGGGGGCGCTATCCGGCCATGCCGGAAAAACTTCCCGCGCTTTCCGCTCGCCGAATTTTTCAACAAGCTCCCCAAAAAGGATATCGACCCAGCGTGCATAATTCAACTCCCAGGCCATCAAGCGACTGATAACGACAGAGTGCTCAACTCGCCATGGCTCAGGTTCCACATTGAGCATGTCGAATTCCACAGGATAGCGTCCCTTATTCTCCTTGATAAAACTGTTGACTCCGTCTGCGTACGCCTGAAGCGCCTCTCTCGTTTCGCCATCAAGCGCTTCGGCCAAGCGAGCGGAATGTCTCCAAATTCTCAGAGTTCGAAACAGTCTGTCTGTTTTCAAAGCGGGCTCACCCAGCACCTCGGCCAGACGCCCCATGCCGGCCCGTCTGATGACTTCCATTTGCCACAACCTGTCCTGGGCGTGGACAAAACCTGCTGCAAAATAAGCATCATGGTCAGACTGAGCGAAAATATGAGGCACACCGTATTCATCCCGGAGGATTTCACCATGAGATTGAATTCCCGCAACGACAACTTCGCCGGAAACCTGGGGAAATGACCTTGTCGCAAGATAATAGCCGAGAATGAGCACAGCGCAGGCTAAGAGAAGCAAAGACACGGCGAGACCAACCAGAAGCTTTTTCTTCGAGGGCAAAGGAGTTAAGGCGATTGGAAAAAGAAAAGTCCGTTCAACTGATTATTGAACGGACTCAATGTAAAAAAACTTGGCGGGTGTTGCAAGAAATTCGAGGTTATTCTGACCCCGGAGGTTCTTGCACCTTCCCTGTCTCAGAATCGATACGACAGTGTAACATTCACATTGTTTGTATTGACCCGCTCGCTCGTTCTCGAGGGATTCGGAATGGATGACAAGTAATAGTTATCCCTGAATGTCTTCCACGTTCCGAGCGCGTAGGCAATATTAAGTGTTGTGTTGTCGTCAACCATGAGGCCGAGACCGCTCGTGAAATAGAGCTGGTCGTAGCTGGCGGACCCTTCGTCAGCTTTGTAAGGAGAAGGATTCCATACGATCCCCCCGCGCAACCGGAGGCCCAGATCCCACAGCGTTAACTCAGCCCCGCCACGCAGATTCGTGGTCGGCTTGAAAATTCTCTTGATATCCCGGTTTTCTGCGATGAGGTCCGGATTGTCTGTATTGAATTCCATTTGAGTCCAGTCGGTGTATTCGGCGTCGCCTGAAAGAACGAGCCACTCGCCAAGCTGAAAAGAGGCCCCGCCGCTGAGAACAATCGGCGTCGTGATCTTATACTTTGTCGAGTTCGAGAAACCGATGCTGTAAAAATCTCCATTGTCAAAGAAGCTCTTGCCGTCATCGGTGAATGTTTCTTCGATTTCGTAGAAGGTCGGCGTCCGCACTGCGAGGCCAAGCTTCATGACCCCCTGTTTTCTAAACATCAGACCGAATAAGGCATTGTATCCGCTGAGGTTGCTTTTGATCGTACTCTCGAACGTAAACCTTGAAAAGTCGTTTGGCACGCCGGTGTAGAAGTTTTGGACATCTGTTTCAATGAACTCCCTGTCGTAAGTATACCCACCCGAGACAACATTGAACGTGGCGCCAACAGCAAGGTTCGGAGCGACATCCATTGCGCCGCCAAATGACCAATGGTTCAACCCGCCACCCTCCCGTACGGTCGCAGTTTGCTTGACATTTCCCGTGACAAGAGGAACCAGCACATTGTTTACCGTATCGATTTCGGCAAGATACAATTGGTACGGGATGTTGCTGTCGAGCAAATCCCGACGGTCGTTCGCCGAAAGGTTATTGAGATTCGTACCCGGCGTTTGAGATTGAACCATGCTGCTCGTCGGGTTAAAACCCTCGACCGTAACATTGCTCGTAAAATCGTTGACCCTTCCGTAACCGAACGCAAATGTCAGGCTTCCTCTCTTCGTTGGAACCGGATACACGAAGCCGAGATTGTTCAGATTCGTCGATGTGATTCGAGAACCGCTATTCACGCCCAGAAATGTGGCGTCATTGCCAAAACTTTGACCCGACAACCCGACAGAGAATTCATAGCTCCGCATGGATGCCAGGCCGGCCGGGTTCCAAAAAAGGGCCGAGTAATCGTTCACAGATCCGACTGTCGCGTTTCCCATGCCGAGCGATCGCGCACCCACGCTGAGTCCTAATTGAGAGAAACGGAGTGCATCTTCTGCAAACTGTCCCAACGTCACGTGTGCAAGGAGAACGACTGCTCCGGCCAACTGAAGTATTCTTATGTTGTCTTTCTTTTTCATGAGTTCACCTTCTCATTCACTGCTACCTGCGACCACCCGATCGACCCGACCCACTCGACCTGCTGCCTCCACTGTTGCCTCCGCTGCTGCTTCCACCACTGCTGTTTCCCCCGCTCGGCGGGGGACTCGATTGCCTTGGCGGCGAGTACGTGCGTGCCGGAGGTGTGCCTCCAGAGGACGGGCCCGAAGGTTCGCGGCCTCTCGTATAGCCACCGCTGCGGCCTCCGTCTCCAGATTTGCGCTCTTCACGACGTGGAACATTTTCTGGTTGCCGTGAGGACGATCCTCCTGAACGGGTTGTGCCTTCATCCCTTCTCGCCGAAGTGCCCCTTGTCGAGGAGGAACCCGATGACCGGCCATATGTCGGGGATGTTGACCCGTTGCCGGATCGACTTGCTCCGTCGGTTCTTAGTGTCCCGCCGCGGGAAGTTGAGGACGGTGTTTGATAGCTCCCGACGGACGCTGTGCGACCGGAACCACCATCCCTGCTGCCTCCACTCGTTCTCCTGTTGCCGGAATTGCGCGTGACACCCGATGACGCAAATCCGCCTGAACGGTAATAACCTGGATAACCACCGTAATAATAGTTTGGATAGTAGCGCGAATAATAAGAGTAGTACGGGTGGTAAACGACCCAGGGGGTCCCGCACCACCATGGATAGTAGTGCGAGCTGTAGTAAAACCGGTCATAATACCATTGGTCGTAATACCATGGGTCGTAGTGAACCCAATTAGAAGACCAGGCTGGATAGTAGTATCGAAAACCTATCGTGTAGCGGGAACGATAGTTGTCGCTCTCGTCGTCATAGGCTGGAGCATTATTGTCGGTCGAATCTACCTCTTCTTCCCGATATTCCCGGGAGCGCGAAGCATATCCCCGGTCTTCGTCTTCAGTGACAACCTGTGTGTAGCAACCGGCAAGGAAAAGGAGAGACGAACTTGAGATGAGAAGGGATGGGATGACGGATCGTAGGGCTTTCATGATTTCACCTTTGTTTATGTTGGCAAGCCGCTATCCTCAAGATTGGTGCCACTTGCATCCCCGAAACGTCCTTATTTCAGGCCAAAAACGGCCCTTTTATTCTGGAATTGACAGCCTCCTGAACAGTAACCTGTACAATGAGCCCTGACTGTGCACTTGAGAGAACACGTCTAGAAAGCCCCGATGTAATCGATGTGGAGCGTCCTATTTCCGACGCTGACGTTTTTCTGGTTCTTCGAGACGTTTTTCAAGTCAAAGCCGATGATGAGGCCCTTTCCCCAAGACCACCTTAACCCGAGATTCAGATAGCCTCTTCCTTCGCCTACCGCACGGAGGTGGTTATCGTTGAAAGCGAAATCGTACTCCGCAACCAGGGAAATGTCCGGACCGAGCGTTTTCTCAACTCCGAGGTAAGCGTTCAAATCGTTGTCTCCATCGTCCTTTTCGAGTGAAAGGTTCAGCCCGCCATGGACGCTCAGATTTCCCATGAATGCATAGTTCTTGCTTCCGGCAATATAGACACCTGGCGATTTGATCGTGTACCGATTCAGCGAGTCGGCTTCGAGAAATGGTTCTTTTCCCTGGGAATCGAACCCGAGGGCGAATGCCGGCATCATCAAAGTTTCATCGAAAAGGCGCAACTTGGCGTTAATACCCGGCTGGGGGTTTATTTGTATCTTGTTGGGCCCGATGATTTCAGTCCCACCGTACGAGATCCCAAAGCTGAACTGATCGAACAATCCAACGGAAACTCCGACGAGGACTCCTCCACGTTGAAAGTAGTTGGATGAGATCGCATAGTGGGCGCGTTTCAACATCCCTGCCGTGGGCTTGTCGATCAACATCGTCGGCTCGATTTTCGCGCCTTCTCCGGCATAACTTTGTGCTACCAAGCTCTCGAAGCTACATATGGCGGCCATGACAGCCGCTGTCAAGATTCTATGCATTTTCACTCGGTTCTCCTTGATTGGAAATCAGTGGTTTCCCTATAGATCGTCGTCTCCGAAGACTTTTTTCACTTTGTTCGGGAGCTCGGTTTTCTTATGAGTTTCAACAGGCATTGGAATGATTTTTTGATCTGGCGAAAGTTTTACGAATGTTTTTGGCATGATTCGAAAGCCTTCGACATCGCCCTGCATTTCACCGTCATCAAAAGTCTTTGGGGCCTCTTCAAGTTTGGAAATGCTCGGCACGCGTGCCACCTTCTGCGCGACGACATATTGGTGAATCCTATTCATCAATTCGGCGCTTTCCTTTGCCAAATCCTCTTCAGAGTATGTCATCACATGATGTTCTCGGACAAAAAACTCTCCGTTGATCATGACATCGCTGACATCCCTGTATGTTGCCTCTGATATCGTGGAGGCCAGCGCAGAAGCTGGTTCACGATGCGCCAAACCCGCAAACCTCGGGCTGGAGCAATCAATGAAGGTCAAGTCGGCCTTCTTGTTTGTTTCAAGTGAGCCAACAGAGTCATGGATTCCCAACGCTTTTGCGGCCTCGCACGTCACCATCCTCACCAGTTCTTCTCCATGGAGATTATCGATCCCCTGGCCCGCTGCGATGGAGACAAAAGCGCGGATATTTTCAAAGGGATCGGCAACACCCCAATCGGAGGCGAGCACAACGGAGATGTTGCGCTGGAGGAGCTCCGTGACGGACGGGTGGTCGGTTCCTTTGAGAAATACAGATCTTGGTGTGAGAATAACACGAGCATTGACGTTCGCGAGTACATCCACATCCCCCGGCTCAAGAGCAGCGAAATGCACAGCAAGAATACTCGACTCGAACAGCCGATGCTCATACAGGAGTTTCACGGTGCTCCGTTGGAAGTTCCTTCTGATATTTTCAAGACCCCTCTTCGTTTCCCCTGAATGAATAATCAACGGAAGCTTCAGGTCGGAGGCGAGCCGCACAGTCGTCTGTAAATTATAGGTCGTAAGATCTTCTTCGGATGGCAAGACCACCGCAAATCTGATGGATGGGTGGTTGAGTCTTCGTGCTCTTTCAACCTGATCGCCGTTGTGGAGACCGATCACTCCTCTCAGGTCCGCTCTTTTCATGGCTTCAAACGCTGCCGTCAGCGGACGGTCGAGGTTATCAAAACAGAATTCGGCGATCGAGGTCACTCCGGATTTTAAAGCCGAGAAATAAGCGAGACGGTAGACAACCGAGAGATCCTGGACGTCTGCTTGTTGGTAGATATACTCGAATGCTCTCTTCACTTCCTCATTCTTCGACCACTGCGCAAGAGGCTTCAGGGCGGTGAAATGCCTGAGAAGAGCCGATTCCCCGTGGCAGTGGGCATCGACAAAACCGGGAACGATGAGCTTGCCGCGGGCGTCAATGACTTCCGCGTTCGGATACAACGATTTGAGCATATCACCACGGTTGCTCACTTCGGCAACCCGGTCCCCTTTGATCAGGATGGTAAACACTCCCATGCGCCGCTGCGAGTCGCACGTAACGACTGTGCCGTTCTCGATGATTCGAATGTTTTCGTTCATGACTCTTTCCACACAGTGGTTCCGTCCTTCTTGTCCTCGAGAAGAACGCCGAGTTTCTTCAGGCTTTCCCGTATCCGGTCGGATAATGCGAAATTCTTTTCCAATTTGGCAACGCCTCGCAGCTCGATAAAAAGCTGAATCAATTCCGGCTCTCTTGCTCCGTTCGGAGAAAGAGTCGATTCGATCCCCGAGCCAAGAAAGGCAAGCACCTTGTTTCCGCCATGTTCAAACAGATCCAGCCCCTCAGTCAATGATTCCTTCGAGATTCCTGCTTCCGCCATGAGAGCCTGATTCATGTCTCTCGATAGGTCAAACAGTACGCCCAGTGCCTGCGGCGTGTTGAAATCGTCGTCCATCGCCTCGAGGAATCGTGACCGGTATCCATGAACGTCTATCTTGACCTTTCCGGACTTCCCGCTTGTTTCCGCTTTGTTCAATTCGTTCTTGATGTTCGTATAAGTGTTGCGAAGTTTTTCCCAGCCGGATTTGGCTCCATCGAGAGCTTCATTGCTGAAGTCGAGCGTGCTTCGATAATGGCTTTGCAGAATGAATAACCGGATAACGAGTGGGTCAAAGTTCTTCACAGCGTCTTTGAGTGTCACAAAATTACCGAGCGATTTCGACATCTTTTGGCCGTTCACGGTCACCAAATTGTTGTGAATCCAGTACTTCGCGAAGGGTTTTCCTGTTGCACCTTCGCTCTGAGCAATCTCGCACTCGTGATGCGGGAACTGGTTGTCCAACCCGCCCCCGTGTATGTCGAACGTTTCGCCGAGGTATTTCATGGACATGGCCGAGCACTCAATGTGCCAGCCTGGAAATCCTTCCCCCCACGGGCTCGGCCACCGCATGATGTGCTCGGGTTCAGCTTTCTTCCACAAAGCAAAGTCCTCGGGATTCTTTTTCTCCGACCTTACCTGGACCCGGGTGCCTTGCATTGTTTCTTCGAGTGTCCTTCCGGACAATTTTCCATACCCCTTGAATTTATGCACGTCGAAATATACCGACCCGTTCACGACGTACGCGTAACTTTTGTCGACCAGCTTTTTCACCATCTCGATCTGTTCGATAATATGTCCAGACGCACGCGGGGAAATATCCGGGCGCAGGTTGCCGAGGGCGTCCATATCTTCAAAATAACTTTTTGTGATCGTTTCGGCGACCTGCATCGGATGGACCTTTTCTATTTTTGACTGCTTGAGCATCCGGTCCTCACCGCTTTCGAGCAAATGGCCAACGTCTGTGATATTCTGAACGTAGAGAACGCTGTAACCGAGAGACCGGAGGTAGCGCACAATCACATCGAATGAAATGTAGCTCTTTGCGTGGCCGATGTGAGAATGGCTGTACACGGTCGGGCCGCAGACGTACATGCCCACCGCGCCGTCATGCAAAGGCTTGAATTCCTCTTTTTGCCGGGTCAACGAGTTATAAATTCTCAGCGCCATTACTTCAGCCCCATGAGTTCTCTTGCGCCTTCCAGGCCAGCCTCTGTCACTTCGGCACCGCTCATGAGCTTTGCAACTTCTTCCACGCGCTCTTCGATGTCGAGTTTGCGAAGCCTCGTGAACGTCCGCTTGCCCTCCTCGATTTTTTCCACGACTGCATGAGCATCGGCGAGGCCGGCTATTTGCGGCAAATGCGTAATCGCGATGATCTGATGAAACTGCGACAGGTTCTTCAGGCTCCGCCCCACTGCCTGGGCGACACGACCGCTCACTCCGACGTCGATCTCGTCAAAAACGAGCATCGGCAGCCGGTCAGATTTTGCCAGAATCGATTTTAGCGCCAGCATCACCCTGGAAATCTCTCCGCCCGATGCCACTTCGGCAAGCGGCTTCAAATCTTCGCCCACATTCGTCGAGAGGTGAAACTCGGTGATATCGATGCCCTTCGCGGTCGCTTCAAAGAATTCACGGCCCAGTTTGACAAAAGCTCCTGACTGCGCCCCGTTTGATTTCCCGACAGAACGGTTCTCGATCACAACATCAAAACGACCGTTGGCAATTCCCAATTTAGAGAGCTCCGCGACCACTGACTTGTTGACTTTGGGTACAAGGTCCCGTCGCTTCGTCGAAAGTCTTTCGGCAGCTTTTGAACACTCTGTTCGCACTGCCTCAATCTGTTCACCGAGCCTTGTGAGCTCACTCTCGAAGTTTTCCGCAATCGTAAACTCTTCTCCGATGCGTTTTCTGTGCTCCAGGATGGTATCGGTCGACCCGCCGTACTTCTTTTTCAACAAAGAAAGCTGGCCCAGCCGTTCGCGAAGATGTTCCAGGCGTTCGGGTTTAAACTCGATTTGTGAATTGTATTTCTGGATAAATTTCGTCAACTCATCGATAATGGCGACGGCAGATCCGCATTCATTCTTCGCCTCCTCGAATGACTTGTCGATCTCCGCA
The DNA here is from genome assembly GCA_964361365.1 of uncultured Ignavibacteriaceae bacterium. Taxonomy (GTDB): domain Bacteria; phylum Bacteroidota; class Ignavibacteria; order UBA10030; family UBA10030; genus JANOGR01. Next base: position 16,863 of record CAYIBG010000004.1, read on the forward strand.
AGGTCTTCAATTTGGTTCCTTGCTTTGACCAACTGGTCATAAACCGCCTGCTCTCCTTCATACAACGCGTTGTACAGCTGGGTGGTGGCTTCATAAAGTTTCTCAGAGTTCTCCAGAATCCTGAGCTCAGCCTCCAGTTGATCCTCTTCAGACACTTGCGGGTTCACCGCATCGATTTCCTTGATCTGGAACTCATAAAGGTCCCGTTTCTCCTTGAGTTCTCGTTCTCTGCGCTTCAATTCTTCGAGCTTCGCAAACAGCACACCCAGGCTTCGAAAAGACTTCTGGTACTCTGAAACGAGACCTTCCAGGCCTCCGAAGTCATCCAGCAAATCCAAATGAGTTTCTTTGCGGAGCAGCGATTGATGCTCGTGCTGGCCGTGGAGATCCACCAACAATTCGCCGATTTGCTTCATGACATTCAGAGGAATCGGGGAATCGTTTGCAAAACATCGGGTTTGACCTTTGACGGACGCCTCCCTGCGGAGGATCATTTCGTCCGGGGAATCTATATCGAGCATCTTGAGGAGGGAATGGAGCTTCTTATTTCCGGCAACACCGAACACGCCTTCCACGACGGCTTTTTCTGACCCTTTGCGAACCGCTTCCGAACTCGCCCGGCTGCCGAGAATAAGTCCCAGCGCGTCGATAAGAATCGACTTGCCGGCTCCGGTTTCGCCCGTCAGAATGTTCAGGCCGCTCTCAAATTCCGCGTGTACTTCTTCGATCAGGGCGTAATTCTTGATGTAGAGAGACTTGAGCATCTCGTGGGTTCAATGTAAGGAAAAAAACTGAAAATTCCACGAAGCAACGGCTTGCGCGGCTTGCAGAGGCGGGGTTCAGTTCAGTGACGCGGGATCGACGGCGGGCTGCTCCAAGAAATTCAGCTCGGGAATATCCCCGATAACGCCATGGTAGTACGCGTATCGGAAAAACTCGGAGATGCCTTCTTGTTCAGCATCATTCAGATCATAGGAAAAAGCAGAAAGGTAGGCTTTACAGACATCTCGACTCAGTTTCAGTTCAAGCGCCGAATCTTCAGCAATCGCATCAAGAAGGGTCAGACCTTTGCGTTTGGCCTGGGCAAGCGCATGCAAATCAGCATAAGGTAAAGACTCATTGCGTGAGACCCAGAATCCGTGAACATAGGGAAGATTCGTCAGATCGTTCCATTCTTCGACCAAATCGATGGCGAATCGATCTGGGCCAATGGAAGGAGCGAGATTTACGACAAGGGCGGCGTCGGCTTTGTTGAGCATGGCTTCGACATCGGGCAGCATGGCAAGGAACTGGATAGTTCCTTCCTGGGCCGCGAGATTTCTGAACTTTTCGGTCAGAATGATTTTCGCCAGAATGATCTCGGATGTTACCCGGATGTCCACGGCGACCCGGCGGACACTGGTGATATCGGAATTCATGAAAAGCTGAATCGTCCCGGTTCTATTCCTTGAGGAAACGCCGATACCCGGCACGATGCAGTATTCCCCTCCGTGCCTGGCATAATCGATGGGAGACAAAAAAGCGCAACGAGTGTTCTCGTCGCGCTTGCTGAGTTTCAGTGCATTTTGTGCAGGAATGTCCGTATGAAGATCAAACGGCGAAGTTGAACCGGACAATCCCTGCAGGAGAGGTTTCAGGTAGAGGGCTTCGGAGACAGCGAGTGCTGTCCTGGACATTACGCTCTCGTCTTTTGCGCCACAGCTTTGGAAGCCAGCCGTCGAAGATAAAACAGCTTTGCTCGACGGACGTTGCCAGCTTTCATCTTCTCTATTTTCGCAATTCGGGGCGAATGGAGAGGGAAAATCCTCTCGACGCCGACACCGTCGGAGATTTTTCGTACCGTGAATGTCGCGTTCAACCCGCCTCCCCTTCTAGCAATAACGATCCCCTGGAACTCCTGGACTCGTTCCTTTTCACCCTCCTTCACTTTGACGTGAACATTCACGGTGTCTCCCGGGCGAAAATCGGGGATTTCCTTTTTCAGTTGCATTGCTTCGACGAGCTTCAGCTTATCCATTGTCTTTCTCCATCCAATTCTGTTTCAAGCGTGATGTTCCTGTATCAAATCTCTTCTTCGTGACTTCGTTCTTTCCACCCGTTGCTGTTCACGCCACCGCTCGATCCCTTTATGATCGCCGGACAGCAGGACCTCGGGTACCTTCATGCCCCGGAAATCGGGCGGCTTGGTGTATTGGGGCGATCCCAACAGGCCATCCTGAAAAGAATCGGAAAGCGCTGATTCCCCATCATTCAATACCCCCGGGATCAACCGTACGATCGCGTCCACGACCACAGCGGCGGCAAGTTCTCCTCCCGTGAGCACATAATCGCCAATCGAGATCTCTCGGGTCACGAGCGCTTCCCTTACGCGCTCATCGACCCCTTTGTAGTGGCCGCAGATCAGGATCAGGTTTTTTCGAAGCGAAAGCTCGTTGGCTATCTGCTGCGTAAACTGTTCCCCGTCTGCCGTCAATAGGATAACCTCATCGTATGCGCGTTGTTTTGTCAGCACTTCGACGCACTCAAAAATCGGCTCGGGTTTTAGAATCATGCCCGCGCCTCCGCCGTACGGCGTGTCGTCGATTGTCTTGTGCTTGTCGTGCGTACAATCCCGGAGATCGTGAACGAAAAGACTGACAATCCCTTTCCCCTGGGCCCTTTTAAGGATGCTTTCCTGAAAAGGACTTTCGAGCAGTTTCGGAATTCCGGTGACGATGTCAATGCGCATTGAGTTCAATGAGACCTTCGATGTCTTCAATCACAACAATCTGCCGACCCAAATCTACGTTTTTGATGATCGCTTTGACAGCAGGAATGAGAACCTCGGCGGTCCCTTTTCGCACGACCCAGATGTCGTTTGCAGGGAGTTTCCATACGTCCTCAATTTTCCCAATTTCTCTTCCTTTTGA
>CAYIBG010000004.1:19871-24411 GCA_964361365.1 uncultured Ignavibacteriaceae bacterium
TGTTTGAACCTGCTCACGTCGTCCGTCAGCGGAATCACCTTCACTTCTCCCTTCAGCCCCACACACTTCACAACTTGTCCAACTGTAATTCGATCATTCATAACGTACGGCGACAGCGCAAATTCCTTCACACTCGAACTTTTTCGTTATGCCGGAGGGGGAGCCGGCTGCTCCGTCGCTGCCGGTGCTGCTTCCTTCTTTTCTTCGTTCTTCGGTTCTTTCTTCTTCCGCTCCGCTCTTCGCGCCCGGCGATCTGATTCTCGCTTCGGTCGGTCGACTTGCTGCATTTGCCATCGCTCCGTCACAGCCTTTACGACTGTTTCATCCTTCCCCTGCCGTATGAGGGTCCAGCGTAACCAGAAACCTGTTCGACGCAACAACGACCGGACGGTGTCCGAAGGCTGAGCACCCTTCTTCAACCAGTACTCAACACGATTCTCTTTCACAAGAATTTTTGCCGGGTTGGCATGAGGGTCGTACTGGCCGACCACCTCGATGAAACGTCCGTTGCGGGGCGACCGCATATCAGCGGCAACGACCTTGTAAATCGGATGTTTCTTTTTCCCTTCCCTGCGCAATCTGAGTCTAACCACGGTATGAACTCCTCTCGATTATGTTTTCTTTTTATTCAACCTTAGTTCAAAGGAAAACGCATGCCTTGAAGAGAACGCCTCATGTTTCCCTTGCTGAATTTCTTCATCATTTTTTGCATTTCATCGAATTGCTTGAGCAGCCTGTTGATTTCCTGGATCGTCGTTCCGCTGCCATCGGCGATCCGTTTTCGACGGCTCCCGTTGATAATGGACGGACGGGCTCGTTCTTTTTTTGTCATCGATTGAATGATCGCTTCAACACGCACAAGTTGCTTCTCGTCGATGTTGACATCACCCTGGATCCGGTTCATCCCGGGGATCATCGCAAGCACATCGCTTACCGGCCCCATTTTCTTGAAACGACGCAGCTGGTCGAGAAAATCGTCAAACGTGAGCTGCGCAGTGCGGATTTTCCGGCCAATCTCGACCGCTTTTACCTCGTCGAACTGCTGCTGGGCTTTTTCGACGAGTGTGACGATATCGCCCATTCCCAGAATCCGTGAAGCGATGCGGTCCGGATAAAACGGCTCGAGGGCGTCCAGTTTTTCACCCACACCGATGAACTTGATCGGTTTCTGGACGACAGCCCGAATGGATAAAGCGGCGCCTCCGCGACTATCGCCGTCCATTTTTGTGAGAACGACACCGTCGAAACTCAACCGTTCGTTGAATGCCTTCGCGGTGTTCACCGCGTCCTGGCCGGTCATTGCATCGACGACAAACAGAATCTCGTGAGGCTGTGTCTTCTCCTTGATGCTTGCCACCTCCGCCATCATCTCCTCGTCGACGTGGAGTCTCCCGGCCGTGTCGATAATGACAGTATCCCGGACATTCTTTCTCGCGAAATCCAGAGAGTCGACGGCAATGTTCAGAGCGCTTTGCGCCCTGTCTGAGAAAACCGGCGTATCGATCTGCTTTCCGAGCGCAATCAACTGGTCAATCGCAGCGGGGCGATGGGTGTCTGCCGCCACGAGCAGCGGAAGTCTGCCTTTTCCTTTCAGGAAGCTGGCGAGTTTGGCTGCGAACGTCGTTTTCCCGGAGCCTTGCAATCCCGCAACCAGGATAACCGTAGGCGGAACGTTGGACGAGGCTACGTCGGCTTTGGACTGTCCCAGCAACTGCACCATTTCATCAAAGATGATCTTGATAATCTGCTGCCCGGGTGTAATACTCGAGAGAACCTCTTGCCCGACAGCCCTTTTCTGAACATCCTCAATGAATTGCTTTGCGACCTTGTAGTTGACATCGGCATCTAAAAGAACGCGGCGGACTTCCCGGAGCGACTCGGCGACATTTTCTTCGCTGATCTTGCCCTGTCCGCGGAGCTTCTTAAAAACAACTTCCAGTTTCTGGGTTATACTCTCAAACATCTCCGAAATCCCCTCTTGAAAGCAAAACTTCCGAAGTCTCTCATCTCAGCCGATCAAAGACTTCGGAAGTTCTGACTGGTTTGTGTACCTAAAATTAGCGAAAAAACGGGGGGAAATCAAGCCATTTCCAGACTCCTAACCCGCTTTTTTCAGAGCCTCTGCACCACTTACGATTTCCAGCAATTCTTTTGTAATTGAGGCTTGCCGGGCTTTGTTGTAGGAAAGCGAGAGGTCACGAATGAGCTCGCTCGCATTCGTCGTGGCATTGTCCATCGCGGACATCCGTGCGCCCTGCTCGGCGGCGTTCGACTCCAGCAAAATCCGCCACATTTGAAAATTCAAATGTCTGGGAAGCAAAGCGTTGATGATTTCGCCGCTCGAGGGCTCGTAAATATATTCGACTTGAGAAAGTGATTTGGCACCGTCAGGTTTCTTGATGTCTTCCGGCGGAATCGGGAGTAACTGCTCAACCACAATCCTCTGTTGAATGACTGATTTGAACTCGTTGTAGATGACTTCCACTTTGTCGAAATCGCCTTTCAAGTAGCCCTCGGAGATTTCCTGGACGATTGTGCGGGCATGGTTGAAATCCAGAGCCTGGTAAATACCGACGTGCTTGGAGTGCAGTTCGTAGTCTTTCTTGTTGAAGTAATCGAAGCCCTTTTTTCCGACCATGATAAGCTGGAAGGAGTGGAGTTGTTCCACCAGGTGGCCGTAGTTTTTCTTGATGTGGTCGAGGGCTGTTTTGACAATGTTGCTGTTAAAGGCGCCGCAAAGACCCCGGTCTGCCGTAACGACAATCACCGCGACTCTCTTAACTTCCCGAGTTTGCAGGAGCGGGTTGAGCTGCGGGTCTATTTTTGTCACAAGATGACGAAGAAGCTCGTTCATCTTCCGCGCATAGGGCCGGGCTGCAACAATAGCTTCCTGCGCGCGACGAAGTTTTGCGGCCGCGACCATTTTCATGGCTTTCGTGATTTTCTGAGTGTTTTTGACGCCAGAGATGCGCCGCCGTATTTCGCGTAAAGTTGCCACGTTACTTCGAAGTCACCTTAAACCTTCCGACAAAGTCCCTTGCCATGGAATGCAGTTTTTCCTGGATTTCTTTCGTCAGGTCCTTCTGCTCGGCAATGGCTGAAAGAACGTCTGAGTGTCTCATATCCATCATGTCAAGGAATTCACGCTCAAACCGCTGCACGTCTTCAAGGGGTATCTCGTCAAGATAGCCGTTCGTGCCGAGGAAAATGCTGGCGACTTGTTTTTCGACCGCGAGCGGAACGTACTGTCCCTGCTTGAGGAGCTCAACGAGTCGCGACCCGCGCCTCAATGCCTGCTGCGTGGATTTGTCGAGGTCGGAGCCAAACTTTGCGAAGGCTTCGAGCTCCCGGTATTGGGCCAGGTCGAGCCGCAGGCGGCCGGCAACTCGCTTCATCGCCTTGATCTGTGCATTCCCGCCGACGCGCGAAACCGAGATACCGACGTTAATAGCAGGGCGCACGCCCGAGTTGAACAGGCCGGGCTCGAGGTAAATCTGGCCGTCGGTGATGGAAATAACGTTGGTGGGAATGTAGGCGGAAACGTCTCCGGCCTGCGTTTCGATAATGGGCAACGCGGTCAGACTTCCGCCGCCGAGTTCTTCGCTTAATTTCGAAGCCCGTTCGAGCAGGCGCGAGTGCAGATAGAACACGTCTCCCGGATATGCTTCGCGGCCCGGAGGACGTCGAAGGAGTAACGACATTTGGCGATACGCCTGCGCATGCTTGGAAAGGTCATCATAAATAACGAGCGCGTGGCGGCCGCTGTCCCGAAAATACTCGCCAAGCGTCGCTCCCGCATACGGCGCAATAAACTGCAGTGGCGCTGAATCGCTCGCGCTTGCCTGAATCACGGTTGTGAACTCCATCGCTCCCTGTTCATGCAGTTTCGCGACGACTTGAGCAACCGTCGAACCTTTTTGGCCCACGGCCACATAGATGCAAAAAACGGGTTTGACGCCTTCCTTGCGCGCTTTCTCTGTGTGCGTGTGCTTCTGGTTGATAATCGCGTCGATGGCGACCGCGGTTTTTCCCGTTTGCCGGTCGCCGATGATCAACTCTCGTTGTCCGCGGCCAATGGGAATCATGCCGTCGACGGCTTTGATGCCCGTTTGCACAGGCTCTTTCACCGGTTGACGCTGGATCACGCCAAGCGCTTTTCGTTCGAGCGGCAGGAACTTTTCCGTCTTGATCGGACCTTTGCCGTCGATCGGCTCACCGAGCGGCGTGATGACGCGGCCCAACATTTGCTCGCCCACAGGCATGGAGGAAACTCTTCCCGTGCGCTTCACCATGTCGCCCTCCTTGATATGCGAGCTTTCTCCAAAAATAACGCATCCCACGTTATCTTCCTCAAGGTTGAGCACCATGCCAAACACATTACCCGGGAACTCCACAAGTTCGTTCGCCATGACCTTGGAAAGGCCGTAGACGCGTGCGATGCCGTCGCCTATCTGCAGAACGGTGCCGACATCGTAAACGTCGACTTCCTTTTCAAACCCGGAAAGCTGCTTCCGTAGTATCGCTGAAACTTCGTCTGGTC
>CAYIBG010000004.1:24511-25626 GCA_964361365.1 uncultured Ignavibacteriaceae bacterium
TGTTGATCTCTTTCTTCTTTTCCTTATTGATGACAGGGCTCTTGAGGAAAACGAGGAATTCCCGTGATTCGGCTGCTGTTTTCCGCAGCACCTCGAAATCCTGAGCTACGCGTTCCACCAGCTTCCGTTCTTCCGCCAGGCCCATGATCGCCTGGGCATAGCGTTGAGCGACTCGAATATTCGCCATTGCTAATTCTTCGGCATTTGGTTGAGAAAGCTGTCGATCATCTTTTTTTGTCTCTGGGCGTCGAGCGTTTCATCGAGGATTTTTTCCGCCGCCTTGATGGCGAGGTCAGCCACTTCGGACCTCAGTTGGTGCTTGGCTGCTTCGAGGTTCCGCTGAATCTCTTCACTGGCGCGCTGGAGTTCCAGCTGCCCCTGAAGTCTCGCCTTGTTGACGATGTCTTCCTTCATCTTCTCGCCCAGGGACTTCGCCTCCCGCATCATTTTCTGATATTCCTCCTCTGCACGGGCCATGTTTTTTTCGTTTTGCTTCAAAAGCGCCGCTGCTTCGGCCCTCGCCTTATCCGCCTGCTCCAATGCGCCCCGGATCTTTTCCTCGCGTTCCGTCAATGCTTGCAGGATCGGTTTCCATGCAAACCGCTTCAGCACGATGACAAGCAGGACGAAAACGACCGTCGTCCAGATGCTCAAACCCGGATTGATGTCAAACATGGATGTTTCTCCTTTCTACTTCAGTGCAAGCAGAATGCAAATAGCCAGAGCGAAGAACGTTGCGCCTTCGATGAGTGCTGCTGCAATAATCATCGAAGTTCGAACTGCGCCAGCCACTTCCGGTTGACGGCCGCTTGCTTCCATCGCCGCCGATGCAAGCTTCCCGATTCCAAAAGCGGCACCGAGAATGACAAGTCCCGAGCCAAATCCGGCTGCGAGGTACGCCATTGCGTTTGCTGATTCCATGATGTAATTCCTCCTGAGTTGAGATGTGCTGAATTGTTACTGGTTTTCGGATTTAGAAAAAATCAATGTCCATGCCCTCCGTGGCTTGGCTGGGGCATTCCCAGACCCATGAACAACGACGTCAGCATGGTAAACACATACGCCTGAAGGAACGCCACGAACAACTCCAGCATATTGATGCCGAGTGTGAACAG
>CAYIBG010000004.1:25726-27599 GCA_964361365.1 uncultured Ignavibacteriaceae bacterium
AGGAGGTTCATGATCAGAATGTAAAAGAACGTCGTAAGAAGATAGGGCATGTATTTCAAGCCCGCGTGACCCATGTTTGGCATGACAATCTCATCGCGAATGAAGACAACAAACACCTCCATGAGATTGCCGAATCCCGTTGGAACCGGGTCCTTTCTTATCCTCCGGGCTGCGTAAATCGCCAGGACGATTAACAGGATGGCAGCGAAAAAGAGAAAGAAGACATGTTTGGTGATCGAAAAATCGATTGTGAGTCCGGCAATGTGGACCGGAGAAAAATGCGGAAGCGCCCAGTGTCCACCGGGAAATTCAAGTTCCTTCGAGTCGTACAGGTGCTCGAGCAGATGATTGAAATCGAATTTGCCAGAATGCTCCGCCGCGGCGCCCGTAACGACATGTGTTGAATCGGGAAGTGTCTTGACGGCATGCTGTAACGTGTCCGGAATTATCTTATCCATCATTGAGCAGTTCGTTTAATTCTTGAGCGACACTTTTTTCTGGAGAAACGAGATTTCAAGAGTCAGGTTGAGCGCATAGTATCCCAGCAGCGACAGCATCAGAGAAAGCGAATCGTAGTGCTGGATTTTGATGAGCACAAGGACCACACCGGTCATTGCAAAAAGCCTGATCCCCATGCCGCCCAGGATGACCTTGAGAAACGTCGTGTGGGATTTTTCGAACGCAAACTCGATCGCCAGAAATCCGAGGAGAAAGTTCACCGCACTCACGATGGATCCGGCGATAACACTCTGAAGATGCTCTGGCTCACCGTAACTTGACACGAGATACAGGGCGATTGCCGTGAGGCCAACATACCCAACGATCATCCGCCTCAAGAATACCCAGTCAAGCTTCACGAGTGATACGAATTCTTGTTCGATTCCTTCTTGTCGAGCCTGGCGACGGTTTTGAAGAACTTGATAAAACCTCCTGTCGCCCCGAGGAGCAAGCCGAGCAGCTTCAACCATGGAGATGTATCGTAGCGGTTGTCGAGCCAGTGGCCGAGGAGAAAAAATCCGACGACCGCTGCCGCAAGCTGGAATCCGAGAGCCATGTAGGGCCCCAGCTCTCGAACGACCTGTGCCAGCGACGAGTCTTCTTTCCCGGGCCCCTCTTTGCGAGAGTCAGACATCAGAGAGTAAACTCGAAATCCGAAGCGCGAAATACGAAACAAATACGAACGTTCCAAATTCCAATGTTCAAAACCGCTGAACGGCGTTTTGGATTTCTGTCATTACGATTTTGAATTTGTTTCGAATTTCGACATTCGAGTTTCGTGCACTAGTGCCTCACTTCATACAATGGCGATTTCTCTGCCATCGATACTCTGCCGTCGAAAATCGAACCCTCGTCGATGATGAGTTTCGCCGCCCGAATGTCGCCACGGATAACAGACTTGCCTTCGAAGACAACTTTCTCCTGTGCCGAGATGGAACCACGGATTTTTCCGCCGACCGTGACATTCTTCGCGGTCACGTTTCCTTCGATTTCGCCGGTAACACCGACGGCGAGATTCTCGCTGGCGCTGATATCGCCAATCACCTTCCCGTCAACACGAAAGCTCCCCTGGCCGCGGATTTTCCCTTCCACGACCGTTCCGGCGCAGACCAGGTTCATTTCTTTTGCGGGGTCTATTCTGTTTGCCAAGTTGGGCTCAGATGTTCAGGTTCAGTAAAAAAAATGAGGGATCGACCGGCGTCCCGTTTCTCCATATTTCAAAATGAAGATGCGGGCCGGAACTCGTTTTTCCCGAGTTCCCAAGGAGCGCAACCGGTTCTCCCCTTTTAACAAATGTGTTTGCGGACTTGAGCAACGACTGATTATGTTTATAGAATGTCAGGAATCCATTCGGATGCGACACGATTGCCAGGTA